>JALYSL010000409.1 GCA_030854825.1 Pseudomonadota bacterium | reverse complement strand
CTGGGTGCGCGACGCGGCGATGGCGCATGCGCACAAGCATTTGCTCAAGGAGGCCGCATGAGCGCTGCCCCCTCGAAGGAAGAGTGGCCGCTCTGGGAAGTGTTCGTGCGCAGCAAGGCCGGCCTCGATCACAAGCACTGCGGCAGCCTGCATGCCGCCGATCCGCAGATGGCGATCCAGCTGGCGCGCGACGTCTACACGCGGCGCCAGGAAGGCACCAGCGTCTGGGTCGTCCGCTCGGACCAGATCACCGCCAGCGACCCGGCCGACAAGGCGGCCTACTTCGATCCGATGGCCGACAAGATCTATCGCCATCCGACCTTCTACGAGCTGCCCAAGTCGCTCGACCACATGTGATCGGCGAGTCCTGATGCAAGCCTCGATTACCCTGTCCCGCAAGCCGTCGGTGCAGTACCTGCTGCGCATCGGCGACACCTGTCTCGTGCTGGCGCAGCGGCTCGCCGAGTGGTGCGGCCACGCGCCGATGCTCGAGGAAGACATCGCCCTGTCGAACATGGCGCTCGACCTGGTCGGCCAAGCGCGCGCGGTGCTGACGCGTGCCGGCCAGCTCGAGGCGGCGTACGGCGGCGAGCTTCACGACGAAGATCAGCTCGCCTTCCTGCGCGACGAGCGCGATTTCCGCAATCTCACGCTCGTGGAGTTGCCGCGCGGCGATTTCGCGGCGACGCAACTCCGCAACCTGGCGATGGCGACGTTCCTCGAGCTGCTCTGGCAGCGCCTCGAAGCGTCGAGCGACGCCGAGCTCGCGGGCATCGCCGGCAAGGCCGTCAAGGAGGCACGCTATCACCGTGAGCACGCGGCCGACTGGGTCGTGCGCCTGGGCGATGGCACGGCGGAGTCGACGGCGCGGACGAAGGCGGCGCTCGAGTGGCTCTGGCCATACGTCGCCGAGATCTTCGAAAGCGACGCGGTCGACGAGCAGGCCGCCACCGAGCGGATCGGCCCGCGCTGGTCTGACCTGCGCGACGAATGGCGGGCCCGCTTCGGCGCCGTCGTCGCCGAGGCCGGTCTGGCGTTGCCGGCCGACCGACCCTTCCGCAGCACCGGCAAGCTCGGTCGGCACAGCGAGCACCTCGGCTACATCCTGGCTGAGATGCAGCACCTGCAGCGCGCGTTTCCGGGTGGTGTGTGGTGAGCGAGGTCGCGGCACTCTCGCGCCTCGAGCGCGCCTGGCAGGTGCTGGACGGCGTGCTCGATCCCGAAGTGCCGGTCGTCTCGGTGCGCGATCTCGGCATCGTCCGCGACGTGATCGAAGCCGACGACGGCGCGATCACCGTCGTCGTCACGCCGACGTATTCGGGTTGCCCGGCGACCGAGGTCATCGAGCGGAGCATCGTCGACGCGCTCGTTGCCGAGGGCCTTGGCCCGGTCCGCGTCGAGATGCGCCGTGCACCGGCCTGGACCACCGACTGGATGAGCGAGGCCGGGCGACGGAAGCTGCGCGAGTACGGCATCGCGCCGCCAGGGCCGGTCGCCGCGGCGTCGACCGCGCCGCTGCGTTTCATGCCGCGGGTGCGTCTGGCGACGCTGGCCTGCCCGCGCTGCGAGAGCACGAACACCGAGCGCATTTCGGCCTTCGGCGCCACTGCCTGCAAGGCGCTCTGGCGCTGCCTGGCCTGTGGCGAGCCCTTCGAGCACTTTAAGCCGATATGACAACCCCCGCGCTCTCTTTGTTCGCCGCCCCCAGAGGGGGTCGCAACGTCCTTCGGGCGGCCCGGCGGCCGTTGCGCTGATGTCGAGCCTGCACTTTCATCCGCTGAAGATCCGCAGCGTGCGGCCCGATACCGACGAGGCCGTGATCGTTTCGTTCGACGTGCCTTCCGACCTTGCCGAAGCTTTCCGCTTCACGCAAGGCCAGCACCTCACCCTGCGCAACACGATCGAAGGCGCCGACGAGCGCCGCTCGTACTCGATCTGCGCCGGCATCGATGACGGCGAGCTGCGCGTCGGCGTGCGCAAGGTGAGGGGCGGGCGCTTCTCGACCTGGATCAACGAATCGCTGAAGCCGGGCGACACGATCCATGTCATGCCGCCCGAGGGTCGCTTCTTCGTGCCGCTCGACCCCGTGGCGCAGCGCCATTACCTCGGCATCGCCGGTGGCAGCGGCATCACGCCGATCCTCTCAATCATGAAGACGGTGCTCGCCGCCGAGCCGAAATCGAGCTTCACCCTGATCTACGGCAACCGCAAGCTCCGCTCGACGATGTTCACGGAAGAGCTCGAGGATCTGAAGAACCGCTATCTGTCGCGGCTCACCTTGCACCTCGTGTTCTCGCAGGAGTCGACCGAGCTGCCGCTGTACCACGGCCGGCTCAGCCGCGACAAGATCGGCGAGTTCGTGGCCTCGGCGGCGTTGGTCGATGCGGCCAGGCTCGACCACGTGTTCGTCTGCGGACCGCACGGCGTCAACGACGAGGCCGAGACGGCGTTGCTCGCGGCCGGCGTGGCCGCCGAGAAGATCCACATCGAACGCTTCGGCGTGCCCGACGCCGAGGGCAGCGCGCGAGCGGCATTGCACGCGCCTCGGGAAGGCGATGCTGCCGACGCGAAGATCACGATCATCCGCGACGGCGTGACGAGCGAGATCGATTTCCACGCCTGGCAGGGCAACGTGTTGGAAGCCGCTGCGGCGGCAGGGCTCGACGTGCCGTTCTCGTGCAGGTCGGGCGTCTGCTGCACCTGCCGTGCCAAGCTGCTCGAAGGCGAAGTGCGCATGGAGCGCAACTTCGCGCTCGAGAAGCACGAGGTCGCGGCCGGGTTCGTGCTGACGTGTCAGGCGCATCCGCTGACTGAGCGCGTTGTCATTTCCTTCGACGACCGCTGACATGGAGCGGAGGTTGGAGCGGGATCAGGCTGGTGGGGCGCTCCGCTCCGCTCATGGGTCGGGGCGAGATCAGGCCGCCGAGGCGCTCTACTGCGCTCATGTCCCCCGGCCACGGCCTGCGGCCGTGGCCTCCCCCTTTACTTCGCTCCGCAGAACGCCTCACCGTCCTGACCGAGCACCGCTGTTGTTCTTGGTGCACGCGGGACGAGCGCACCTCGCCATGGACGTCGGGTGGCCGACGCAGCGAAGTAAAGGAGGAGGCGCGGGCTGCAAGCCCTCGCCGGGGGCATGAGCGGAGTCGGCCACCCGATGGCCTTGGCGCCGGGCCGAGTCAAGTTGCGTTTCATCCCAGAAGCGCGGCGAGGCCACTGACATGCCGCGCGGCCGCGCCCCGGGCTACGACGAACAGCGCGAACAGATCCTGGCCCGCGCGGCGCGCCTGTTCGCGCAACGCGGCTACACGGCAACCTCGATGAACGAAGTCGCCGAAGCTTGCGGCGTCTCGAAGCCGTCGCTCTATCACTACGTACGCGACAAGCATCAACTGCTCGTCGAGATCGCTGCGGCGCACGTCGCGCGCCTGGAAGCACTGGTCGCCGAAGTGCAGGCCGAAGGGCTGGCGCCCGAGCAACGGGTGCGCCGGCTAATCACGGCGTTTCTCGCCGTCTACGCCGAAGCGCAGGCCGAGCATCGTGTCCTTACCGAGGACGTCAAGTTCCTGCAGCCGGCCGATCGTCGCCGCGTCCTCGATGGCGAGCGCAAGGTCGTCGCCGCGTTCGCCGACGCGATTGCGGACGCCCGCCCCGAGCTGCGCGACGTGGCGCTCGACAAGCCGCTCAGCATGCTGCTCTTCGGCATGATGAACTGGATGTTCACGTGGCTGAAGCCGCGCGGCGCACTGACCCACGCCGAGATGGCGCCGATCGTCGCCGATCTTTTTTTCGGTGGCCTCGCCGCCGTGCGCCCACAGGGCGTGCGACCGCGGGCGCGTTCGCGCCCGGGCCAGGAAATCGTTCCGGAGTACCAGCCATGAATGCCAGTCCCAACCAGCAAAGCCTCATCGCCGACCGCTGGGTAGGCTCGCGTGCCGGCAGCGCGCTGTCGAGCGCGATCGACGGCTCGACGATCCACCACACCCACGCCGACGAGATCGACTTCGCCGAAGCGCTGCTGCATGCACGTCGCACCGGCATTCCCGCCCTGATGGCGATGGACTTCCAGCAACGCGCGGCGCGCCTGAAGGCGATCGCCGCCTACATGAACGAGCGCAAGGAGGAGCTGTACACGATCTCGCGCCACACCGGCGCCACGCGCAACGACAGCTGGGTCGACATCGAAGGCGGCACGGGTA
>JALYSL010000401.1 GCA_030854825.1 Pseudomonadota bacterium | reverse complement strand
AGCGAGCCCTGCTACACCGCCCTGCTGCCCGGGTGCTCCGAGCTCCCTTTGCCGGCATACGGCCGGCTGGCGAAACGAAGGATTGGAGAGAACATGAAGCCGACGAGCCGGCCGAATGGCGAGGCCGCTTCAGCGAGCATCACCCAGCGGATCAAGGAGCTGGGAGATTGGAGAGGCGAGACCCTCGCTCATGTCCGTCAACTCATCCACGCTGCCGACCCCGACATCCAGGAGGAGTGGAAATGGATGGGAACCCCTGTCTGGTCCCATGACGGCATCGTCTGCACGGGGGAATCGTACAAGCAGGTCGTGAAGCTCACCTTCGCTCGCGGAGCCTCCATCAAGGACCCGAAGAAGCTCTTCAATTCCAGCCTGGAAGGGAACACGCGGCGTGCGATCGACCTCCGCGAAGGGGAGACGATAGACGAAGCTGCCTTCACGCAACTCATCCGCGCCGCCGTGGCGGCCAATTCCGCAGCGCTCGCGGGGCGGGCCGCCAAGAAGAAATAAGCCCGGCTCTCGGGCCTGGCTCAGCGTGAACGCCCTCGCCGTGGCACTTGCCGACAGGAATGGGTTCAGGTTTTCGATCGCGTCAGCCAGCCAGGCTAGATCTTCGAGCTTGAAGCGAGAATCAGGAATGTCACCGCTGCGATGCGCAGGTGCGCGGGCCGCGCTCAATGCGTCTCTCTCGAACTGTGGAGCGCGCGAGCAAGCGACTACGCCGAGATCCGGGAATCCATGTTCCGGCCGCTCTACGAAGACGTGCTTCGCCGGCCGGAGCTGGCGAGCGTCGGAGCCGCTCTCGACGTTGGCTGCGGGCCGGGACTGGCGGCGCAGGTGTTCGCCCACAAGGTCGGCTCGATCTCGGGCATCGATGCCTCAGAGTCCTTCGTCGAGATTGCGTGCGCGCGCGTACCACACGGCGACTTCCGCGTCGGCGAGATGGAGTCGCTGCCGTATGCGAACCACTGCTTCGACGTCGTCACGGGGTTCAACTCATTCCAGTACGCGGCGTCGCCGCTGCGGGCGCTGTGCGAAGCACGCCGCGTCGCCAAGCCGAACGGCTTCATCGTGATCGCTGTCTGGGGCCTGCCCGAGACCTGCGACGCAGCCGGACATCTCAAGGCGCTCGGCGACCTCATGCCGCCTCCGCCGCCGGGCGCGCCGGGGCCGTTTGCCTTGTCGGACAAGATGAAACTCAAGGCCCTCGCCACCGACGCCGGTCTGACGCCGCTCGCCGTCGTCGACGTGCAATGTCCTTGGATCTATCCTGACCTGGAAACGGCGGGGCAAGGCCTGCTGTCGGCAGGGCCTGCGGAGCGCGCCATCCGGGCATCGAGCTTCGAGCGGGCGCGCGACGCCGTCATAGGTGCTATCGCTGCGTACCGGTCCGCACCGGGCGCATACCGTTTGAACAATACGTTCCGCTACCTCATCTCGCGCGCCTGAAGGGAATTTGCCGAGGCAAGCCGAGGCCGAGGAAGCCTCGGTTTTCGGACTACGATGGCCGATGCCCGTGCTTGCACCGTTCTTCTCACTCGCGGGGAATTCGGTTCCCGGAGTGAGAGGGTCGCGATGAGCACGCTGAGCGAAAGCGTCGCCACCGCGATCGGACTAGTGGCTGCCGGCGATGCGGCACTCGTCCGCACCGTCGTCCTGTCGTTCGCGGTCAGCGGCACCGCGTGCTTCTGCGCGGCCTGGCTCGGCCTTCTTGCCGGCGCCTGGTTGGCGGTGGCGCACTTTCGCGGCCACCGGCTCGTGCTGATCGGCCTCGACACCTTGCTGGCGCTGCCCTCGGTGGTCGCCGGCCTCGCCGTCTATTTGCTGCTGTCGCGCAGCGGGCCACTCGGCTCCTGGGGCCTTCTCTTCACGCCGACGGCGATGGTGATCGTGCAGACGATCCTGGCCCTGCCCATCATCACGGCGCTGGCGAGGCAGGTCGTTGCCGATGCCTTGCGCGAAGGCGGCGACCAACTGCGGTCGATGGGCGCCCGGCCGTTGCTCAGTGCCCTGCTGATGCTGTTGCACGAGCGGTGGGCCGTGCTCACCCTGCTCCTGATCGCCTTCGGCCGGGCCATCGCCGAGGTCGGCGCGGTAATGATCGTAGGCGGCAACATCAACGGCGTCACCCGCGTCATGACGACGACGATCGCGCTCGAAACGAGCAAGGGCGACCTGCCACTGGCACTCGCTCTCGGCTTCATCCTGCTGGCGGTCGTCGCGCTGCTCAACATCGTGATCGCGTTCCTGCCCCGCGACCGCGAAATGCAGGTCGCGCACACGTCATGACGGCGTCCGGATCGAAGGCGTTGCTGGCGCTCCGCGACGCCTCGGTGTCGTTCGGCAACGTGCCGGCGCTGCGCGATGCAACCTTGCGCGTGCACGCCGGCGAAGTGATCGCGATCGTCGGCGCCAACGGCTCGGGCAAGACCACCTTGCTGCGCGCCCTGCACGGCGTCGTCGCCTGCTCCGGCGAACGCGAAGTCGTCGGCGTCGGGGGCGTGCAGGCGATGGTGTTCCAGCGGCCGTTTCTGCTCCGGCTCTCGGTCTGGAACAACCTGCGCGTCGCCTTGTGGCTGGCCCACCGACAGATGCCTCGGGCAGAACGCCGGGCACGCGCCCGACAGGCGCTCGCCCGGGTCGGCCTGACGGCCTTCGGCGATCGGCCGGCGCGCTCGCTGTCGGGTGGCGAGCAGCAGCGCTTCGCGCTGGCCCGCGGCTGGGCGATTCGACCCGACATACTCTTTCTCGACGAGCCGACGGCCAACCTCGATCCTTCGGCCAAGAAGGAGGTGGAATCGCTGCTCGCCGGCTTCGCCGCCGAGGGCATGACCCTGGTGATGAGTACGCACAATCTCGGCCAGGCCAAGCGGCTGGCAACACGCCTGGTCTACATGGACAACGGCCGGGTCGACACCGATCTGCCGACGGCCGAATTCTTCAACGCCGGCGCGCAAGGCCGCGTCGATCTTTTCCTCAAAGGAGATTTGCCATGGTCGGCAGACACTTGAAAAGCAAGATTCGATGCATCACGCTGGCGCTGGCCGCGGCTGCAACCCTCGCACTGAGCGCGCCGGGTGCCTTGGCCGAAGACCGGTTCATCACGATGGCATCGACCACCAGCACCGAGCAGTCGGGGCTCTTCCCGCATCTGCTTCCCGCTTTCACGCAGGCGACCGGCATCGACGTTCATGTGGTCGCCGTCGGCACCGGTCAGGCACTCGACCTGGGCCGGCGCGGCGATGCCGATGTGCTGTTCGTGCATGACAAGGCGGCCGAAGAGAAATTCGTCGCCGAAGGCTGGGGGCTCAAGCGCAGCGACGTCATGTACAACGACTTCGTGCTCGTTGGCCCACAAAGCGACCCGGCCGGCGTCAAGGGCCGGGACATCGTCGCGGCGCTCGTCAAGCTCGCTGGTTCGAGCTCGGCCTTCATCTCGCGCGGCGACAAAAGCGGCACCAACGCCGCGGAGCTGCGCTACTGGAAGATCGCCGACATCGATACGCCGGCACGCAAGATGGCCCACTACGAGGAGTGCGGTTGCGGCATGGGCCCGGCGTTGAACATCGCCTCGTCGTCCGGCGCCTATGTGCTGGCCGACCGGGGCACCTGGCTCAACTTCAAGAATCGCGGTTCGCTCGCGATCCTGGTCGAAGGCGATCGCCGGCTCTTCAATCAGTACGGCGTCATCGTCGTCAACCCGGCCAGGCATCCTCAGACGAAGACCGCGCTGGCGCAGGCCTTTGCCGACTGGGTGCTTTCGCCGGCTGGGCAGGCGACGGTCGCGAGCTACCGGATCGGCGGCGAGCAGCTGTTTTTCCCGGACGCAGCGCCCTGAGCGCGGCCTGGCGTCAAGCCTGGAACTGCCCCGCGAAGCTGTAGCGGCTACCCGGGTACAAGAGACGCGCCACGCTGGCGACGTGGGCGCCGCTGACAGTGCGGCGCAGCATTGCCAGGCAAGGGGCACCGCGCCTGATACCGAGCGCCGCCGCTTCCTGCGGCGTCGGCAGGCAGGCTTCAAACTCATAGCTCGCCTCGGTCAAGGGAGCGTGGCGCAGCAGATAGAGCGGGGGTGACGTACGAGCGAATCGTTTTCCAGGTAGTGCGGCGCGGCCGCCGGGTTGACGAAGCGATCTTCGTACTGGATGGGAACGCTGTTTTCGAGGTGCACGAGAACGCTGTGAAACGCCACCGCGCGCGCGCAGCGACAGCGATCGTGCCACCGGCGAAGCTCGCCGCCAGCGGCTGCGCCCGCCAATGCCGCCCAGGCCCGCGGTCATGATCCAGCGCCCGGCCGTCATCTGGCCGAACATCGTACTGCCGCACATCAGGAGCGGCCGCTGCGCGCGATCGGCGTCGCCAGCCTGAAGCGCTCG
>JALYSL010000400.1 GCA_030854825.1 Pseudomonadota bacterium | reverse complement strand
GTGCCGGCCACGACGGCTGCGTCCTCGGCGTCGATGGCGGCGGCGTGGTCGCTGCAGGCCGAGCACGACCGTCGCGGCCGCCATGCGCTGTGGGCCGCGCTTGCCCTCGTTGTCGTCTGGGGCGCCAACTTCACCGTGCAAAAGGCGATCTTTCGCGCCCTCTCGCCGGGCGGCTTCCTGTTCGCCCGCTATCTCATCATGCCGGTTGCGGCAGCGGGCCTCCTCTGCTTTCGCCACGGCTTGCATTGGCCGCGCGTCTCGCGCGCCGATGTCTGGGCGCTGCTGCGGCTCGGGCTCGTCGGCCATCTGCTGCACGTCGGCCTCGTGACCTACGGCATCGACTTATCGACTGCGTTTTCGAGCTCGCTGATCCTGGCCTGCGGGCCCATCTTCACACTCTTCATCCTGCGCTGGCACGGCCTCGAGACGTTGACCCGCGGCCAGGTCGCCGGCGTCGCGGTGGCCTGCCTCGGCGTTCTCGCTTTCCTGTCCGACACGCTCTTCGGCGGCCATTGGCAGGCCGGCGCCGGCGACCTCATCCTCCTTGTCGCCGCGTCGTTCTTCTCGTACTACACGGTGGCCGCCAAGCCGCTGATCGAGCGTCTCGGCGGCGTCACGGTGATGACTTACGCGGCGCTGCTCGCCAGCGCGCCGGTGGTCGCCGTGAGTCTGCCAGCCGGCCTGCAGGTGGTGTGGCGCGAGGTGGCCTGGCCGATCTGGGCCGGCACGTTCTACGCCGTCATCGTCTCGGCCTTTCTCGGCTGGATCGTCTGGGGCTGGGTCAATGCCGTGCGCGGCGTCGCCCGCACCGCGCCGCTCATGTACCTGATGCCGCCGATCGCCGGCGTGGTCGCCTGGGTGGTCACCGGTGAACGCTACTCGGCGGTCA
This sequence comes from Pseudomonadota bacterium, assembly GCA_030854825.1. The sequence goes on along the minus strand of JALYSL010000400.1, from coordinate 6,549 downwards.
AGGTCGCGGGTGCCGCGCTGACGCTGGCCGGCGTCGCCCTGGCGCAGTTCGGATCGTCATCGCCGAAAGACACGGTCCGCGAGGCGCCAGCCCTGGTCGATTGATTGGGCGATGATGGCGGCCCCGATGCGAGCGCCGAGACCATGACGAGCAGACTCCTTGCTACAGCAGCGTACGCGATCCTGGCTGCGCTCGGCGCGGCGCTCGCGGCCTGCTCGAAGCCGGTACCGCCCGCGGCGCCCGTGCCCACGCCGAACAGCATGTCGCCCGCCGTCGCGCCGGCAGCGCGGCCGAGCGACGTGAGCGACGACGGCATCGCCTGGCGACACGCGGCCAGCGATGCGGATGTCGATGCCGCATTCGCGGTCGCGCGCGCCGAGACCAAGCCGGTTTTCGTCTATTGGGGCGCGAAGTGGTGCCCGCCGTGCAACCAGGTCAAGTCGACGATCTTCAATCGCCAGGACTTCATCGAGCGCTCGCACGCGTTCGTGCCGGTCTACATCGACGGCGACAGCCCCGGTGCGCAAAAGCTGGGCGCCCGATTTCACGTCAGCGGCTATCCGACGATGCTGCTTTTCAGTCCGGCGGGCGAAGAGGTGACGCGCCTGCCGGGCGAGGTCGACCCGGCTCGCTACACCGAAGTGCTGAATCTCGGCATGAGTGCGGCACGGCCGGTCAAGGCCGTGCTTGCCGAAGCGCTGGCCGGCAAGGTGATGCCGGCAAGCGACTGGCGTCTGCTCGCCTTCTACTCGTTCGACACCGACCAGCAGCAGCTCGTCGCCAAGAATCAGCTGACCTCCACGCTCTCCCGGCTCGCCGCCGCCTGCCCCGGCGATCAGCCGGCCACGGCAATGCGCCTGCGCCTGAAGGCACTGGCGGCCGGCGACGGGAAGACGCCGGCACGCATCGATCCGACGGTGCGCGCCGCCGTGCTGGCGACCCTCGCCGATCCTGTGGCGGCAAGGGAAGTCGCCGACCAGCTCATCAATTCCGCGGCCGACATCGCCCGCGCCGTGTCGCGCCCGCAGACCACGGAGCGCGCGCATCTGGTCGGTGCCTTCGATGCGGCCTTGCGTCGGCTCGAGGCGGATGTCTCCTTGTCGCGTGCCGATCGCCTGCAGGCGCTCATCAGTCGCGTCGATCTGGCCCGCATCGATTTGCCCGACGCCGCCGCGACGGCGCCATCGAAGGCCGTTCCGATCCCGCAACTGCCGGCGCCGCTACTTGCCGACGTGCGCGAGACGGCGGCGCGCGCCGACCACGAAATCACCGACGGCTACGAGCGCCAGGCGGTCATTACGGCGGCGGCGTATATGCTCGAACGAGCCGGGCTGTCCGGCGAATCGGACGCGCTGCTCGAAGCCAATCTCGCAAAGAGCCATTCGCCGTACTACCTGATGAGCGAGCTGGCCGGCAACGCCCGAAAGCGCGGCGACAACGCTACGGCGCTGCACTGGTATGCCCTGGCTTTCGAGAAGAGCGAAGGGCCGGCGACCCGATTGCAATGGGGCGCGAGCTACGTCGGTGCGCTCGTCGATCTTGCGCCGGCCGACGACGGGGCGATCGAAAGGGCCACGGCGCAGCTGTGGCGCGAGGCCGCGTTGCAGCCCGATGCTTTTTTCGAGCGCAGTGGCCGCTCCCTGCAACGTATCGGCACCAAGCTGCAAGCCTGGAATGCCGGCGGCAAGCACGAGGCGACTGTGACGCGACTGCGCGGCGAGCTCGCGGCCGTTTGCGCGACAGCGGGACGCGGCGATGCTGAGCGCGCGACCTGCCGAGGTCTGCTCGAGCCCGCTTCGAAACGCCGCGCCTGAGCCTGCCATGCGTTCGAAGCCGCGCCGGGGCGCAAAGCCTTGCCGCCGATGACGGCGCTTCTCTCGGTCGAGCATCTGTCGGTTCGTTTCGCCGAGACTTCGGTCGTTGTCGACGATGTGTCGTTCGAGATCGCCAGCGGCGAAAAATTCGCGCTTGTGGGCGAATCGGGTTCGGGCAAGTCGATCACCGCTCTTTCGGTGCTCGGACTGGTCGATGGCGCGACGACGACTGGCGCCATCCGCTTCGCCGGCACCGACCTTTGCCAGGCCAGCGAACGTGATCTGCGCGTCGTGCGCGGCGGCGAGGTCGCGATGATCTTTCAGGAGCCGATGACGGCACTGAACCCTCTGCACACGATCGGCGCGCAGATTGCCGAAGTGCTCAGCCTGCATGAACGACTCGGCCGGCGCGCCGGCCGCCAACAGGCGATCGAGTTGCTCGCGAAGACCGGCGTCGGCGAGCCGGCGCGTCGCGTCGACGCGTACCCGCATCAGCTCTCCGGCGGCCAGCGCCAGCGCGCCATGATCGCGATGGCACTCGCCTGCAAGCCGCGCCTGCTCATCGCCGACGAGCCGACGACGGCACTCGACGTGACGACCCAGGCGCAGATCCTGGCTTTGCTCGACGCGCTGCAGATGGAAACGGGGATGGCGCTCCTCTTCATCACGCACGATCTGAATCTGGTGCGCCGCTTCACGCACCGTGTCGGCGTCATGGAACGCGGCCGGCTGGTCGAGATCGGCGCGACCGGGCAGGTGTTCGCGGCGCCAGCGCAACCGTACACGCGCAAGTTGCTGGCCAGCCGGCCGACCCGCCTGGTTCGAGCGCTCGACGCGGCGGCGCCGATGCTCGTCGAAGCGAAGCGATTGCGTGTCAGTTTCGACATTCCGCTCGGCTGGTTCCGGCAGCGCCGCTTCGACGCGGTGCGCAAAGCGACGCTGGCGCTTCGGCGCGGCGAGACGCTCGGCATCGTCGGTGAATCAGGTTCGGGCAAGACGACGCTCGGCATGGCGCTGCTGGCGCTGCAGCCGTTGGCCGCCGGCGAGGTCGTGCTCGACGGCGAACGCGTCGACAACGCCGATCGCGACGGGCTGCGCGCGATGCGGCGGCGCATGCAGGTCGTCTTCCAGGATCCGTTCGGCTCGCTCAGCCCACGCATGACGGTGGGACGGATCGTCGGCGAAGGACTGGAATTGCACCATCCAGAGCTCGGCCGGGCCGAACGCGAAGCGCTGGTCGAGACCATGCTCGACGAAGTCGGCCTCGGCCCATCGAGCGGAATGGCCGATGTGATGGCGCGCTACCCGCACGAGTTCTCCGGCGGCCAGCGCCAGCGCATCGCCATTGCCCGAGCCATGGTCCTGCGTCCGGAGGTGCTGGTGCTCGACGAGCCGACCTCGGCGCTCGACGTTTCGGTGCAGCAGCAGGTGCTGGCGCTGCTCGTCGACCTGCAGACGCGCTACGCGATGAGCTACGTCTTCATCAGCCACGACCTCGCCGTGGTGCGCGCCATGTCGCATCGCGTTCTGGTGATGAAAGACGGTGCGATCGTTGAAGAGGGCGAGGCCGAGGCGCTTTTCGCGGCGCCGCGTCAGCCCTATACGCGCGCCCTACTCGACGCGGTGCGTCTCGCCTGAGCTTGTCGGCGCCGCGCCTCAGCGCCTGACGCGCGCCCTGGCGCCGGTCTTCACTTCGTAGCGGACGTTCTTGTCCGGGTCGGTGAAGGTCAGCACCTTGCCGTGCCATTCGTAGAAGGCGCTGAATTCGTCGATCTCGACCCTTTCCTGCATCGTCATGACATCGACCTGGGCCGGTCGCAGATGCAGGCGATAGACGACATCGGCGACGCGAATCTGGGCATGGCCGCCGGAACGCAGCTCGAACACGGCCGGGCCGCACGACGCCGGGTCGGCCTCGGACGTCCTCACGCACAAGGTCGCTTCGTAGCGGCCCGGCGCGGGAGCGGCGCTCGCCACTGCCGAAGCAAGGAGGAGCAAGAAGGCGAGGCCGCGCCCGAAAACCATCTCGGAAAACCTACTTCAGAAGACCTTCGGCCTTCATCGCTTGCTGGACCGCGGGCCGGGCGTTCATGCGAGCCATGAATGCAGCGAGGTTCTTCAGCGCCGAGATGTCGATGCCGGTTGGCTGGGTCCAGCGCGTGACCGTGAAGAGATAGGCGTCGGCGACCGAGAACGAATCGCCCATCAGATAGTCCTTGCCTTCGAGCTGCGAATCGACCCATTTCAGGCGCCCGCTCGCCTTGTCGCGCATCAGCTGCTTGGCTTCTTCCGGCATCGCCGCATTGAAGATGCCGCCGATGCCCTTGTGCAACTCGCTGGTGATGAAGTTGAGCCACTCCTGGAGGCGATAGCGCTCCATCGTGCCGGCGGCGGGCGCCAGCTTCTTGGCCGGCACCTGGTCGGCGATGTACTGGACGATGGCCGGCCCTTCGCTCAGGCGCTGGCCGTTGTCGAGCTCGAGCAAGGGCACGTAGCCCTTGGGGTTGATGGTGTAGTAGTCGGTGCCGTCCTGCAGCTTGTGCGTCTTGGTGCTTGCAAGCACCGGTTCGAAGGCGAGGCCAGATTCACTCAGGACGATGTGCGGGGAAAGCGAGCAGGCGCCCGGGCTGTAGTAGAGCTTCATGGTGGAGTTGTCGTGAGCGATGAGGCCTCCATTACACCGCGACCGCCGCCGGCGTGCATTCGACCGCGTTGAACGACGTGTGCAAGGTCATCCTCTTGTCGGCGAACCCGGCGCCGCTACATTGCTTTCATGAACACATCCGCACCTCCGCCTTTTCGCTCGCGTGGCGTCGAGCGCATCGTTCGTGGCCAGGCCACGTCCGACGGTGACGGCGTCAAGCTGACGCGCGTCCTGACCCAGCCGCTGCAGCAGCGCCTCGATCCTTTCCTCATGCTCGATGCCTTCGGCAGCGATGCCGCGGCCGACTACATCGGCGGCTTTCCGGATCATCCGCATCGTGGCTTCGAGACTGTCACGATCATGCAGGAGGGGCGCATGCGCCATCGCGACAGCGTCGGCAACGTCGGCCTGCTCGAGCCGGGGAGCGTGCAGTGGATGACGGCCGGTCGCGGCATCATCCATTCGGAAATGCCCGAGCAGCAGGCCGGACGCATGGCCGGCTTTCAGCTGTGGGTCAACCTGGCGGCCAAGGACAAGATGCAGGCGCCGGCGTATCGCGACATCGCCCCGGCCGACGTACCGCAATTCGTGACCGACGCCGGCGTGACCATCCGTGTCATCGCCGGGCACAGTCACGGCGTCGCCGGAGCGGTGACGCGGCCGACGACCGAGCCGATCGTGCTCGACATCGTCTTGCCCGCCGGCGCGACGTTCGACGCCGAGTTGCCGGCAGCGCACAACGCGTTTGCCTACGTATCGAGCGGCGTCGTCGATATCGGCGAAAGCGCGCCGACGCGTCTCGATGCCGGGCGCATGGCGATTCTCGGCAACGAGAAGGACGCGAGCGGCGTTCGCCTGATTGCCGCGGGCGACCTCGCCAGCCCGGCGCGCATTCTTCTGGTCGCCGGACGGCCGCTCGGCGAGCCGATCGCCCAACATGGTCCGTTCGTCATGAACACGACCGCCGAGCTGCAGCGCGCGGTCAGCGATTTCCAGCGCGGCGTGCTGGCGTCCTGAGGACGCAGGGCTCTTCATCGCCGCCACGGGCGGCGATGGTATGGTCGCCGCCTGCCGAACATCGGAGGCGCACGCATGCCACGCACCATCCTCGAAGAAGCCCGCCTGCATCCGGCGATCCGCGAGAAGGTCGCCAACCTGAACGCCGACATCGTCCATAACGTCCAGGCGGCGGCGACGACCAATCCGGTGCTTGTCGTCGGCATGGCCGGCAACCCGATCGTGCGCCGCGCGCGCAAGGCGCTCGCCGCTGCCGGCGTCGCCTACCAGTACCTGGAGTACGGCAGCTATTTCAGTGAATGGCGCAAGCGCAATGCCTTGAAGATGTGGACCGGCTGGCCGACCTTCCCGATGGTCTTCGTCAAGGCCACGCTGGTCGGTGGCGCCCAGGAAATCGAGGCGCTGATCGCCAACGGCGAGCTGAAGCGCACGCTGGGCGAATGACGGGCCGGGGTCGGTCGCTCGCTTTTGCGGCGCTGCTCGCCGCCTTCGCAGCCTCGTCCATCGCAAGCGCCGCCGACGCGACGCTCGTCGAATGTCATGTTGCCGGCATTGCGAATGGCGTGCTCTGCGGCAGCGTCGAGCGGCCGCTCGATCCCGGTCACCCCGAGCGCGTGACGATCACGATCAAGTACGTCGTCGTGCCGGCGATGGCGCGACGCAAGATCGCCGACCCGGTCTTCATGCTGGCGGGCGGCCCGGGGCAGAGCGCGGTCTCGATCGCGGCACAGACAATGCCGCTGTTCTCGCGCCTGAACAATCGCCGCGACATCGTTTTCGTCGACCAGCGCGGCACCGGCGGCTCGGCGCCCTTGGTCTGCAAGGACGAGGACAGCGAGTCGCTGGCCGAGCGCTCGGAGCCCGATCGTCAGCTTCGGCTCGTCGTCCAGTGCAAGGCTGAATTGCTGAAGCTTCCGTACATCAGGAACGAGAGCGATCTCGGCTTCTTCACGACCTCGGTTGCGGTCCAGGATCTGGATGCGGTACGCCGCCAGCTCGGCGCCGAGCGCGTCGATCTGGTCGGCGGCTCCTACGGCAGCCGCGTCGCCCTCGAATATCTGCGTCAGTTTCCGA
>JALYSL010000383.1 GCA_030854825.1 Pseudomonadota bacterium | reverse complement strand
TTTCGCGCCCGCGGCCTCGAAGCGCCTCGCCGCGGCCTCGACGGCCGCCGCGACTTCCTCGTCGACTGGCAGGCCGACGCCGATGTCGGGCAGGAAGCCGATGCGCAAGCCGGTGAGGTCGCGCTCGAGGCGCTGCCATTCGATCGTCTGCGCCGGCAGGCTCATCGCGTCGCGGTCGTCCGGCTGGGCGAGCACGCCCATCATCAGCGCCGCGTCGGCGACGGTGCGCGTCATCGGCCCGGCGACGCGGCCCGCGTACGGCGGATCGATCGGGATGCGGCCGAGGCTCGGCTTCAAGGTGAAGACGCCGCACCAGCCCGCCGGCAGGCGCACCGAGCCTCCGATGTCGGTGCCGAGGTGGAGCGGCCCGTAGCCGGCGGCGACGCCGGCGGCCGCGCCCGAGCTGCTGCCGCCCGGGTTCTTGCTCAGGTCCCACGGGTTGCGCGTCAGGCCGTGGAAGCTCGACAGGCCCGACGACAGCATCCCGTAGTCGGGCATCGTCGTCTTGCCGAGGATGACGGCACCCGCTTCGCGCAGGCGCGCGGCGGGCGGCGCATCGCGCAGCGCGGCGACGAGCTCGGTGGCGCCGGTGCCGAGCGGCATCGGCGTGCCGACGGTGGCGATGTTCTCCTTGATCATCGTCGGCACGCCTTCGAGCGCGCCGACGTTCTCGCCCGCGCTCACGTGGCGCAGCCAGCGCGCTTCCGAGACGCGCGCCGACGCCAGCGCCGCTTCGCCGTCGAGCGCGTACGTCGCGTGCAGGTGCGGCTCCCAGAGGGCGACGCGATCGAGCACCGCGCGCGTCACTTCGACCGGCGAGAGATCGTGCCTTCGGTAGCGAGCGACCAGCTCGGTCGCCGCCAGATCGTGCAAAGGCGTCATCGTCGACGCTATTGCCAGGTGAGAGCGCCGGGATCGTTGGCGAAGATCGGCGAGCTGCTCCACATGCCCTTCAGATGCTTGTTGCCGACGGCAAACTGCGGCAGCTGGAACAGGTAGACATTGACGCAGTCGATGGCCAGCTGGCGCTGGATGTCGCCGAGGAGCTTCAGCCGGATCTTCGCATCGGTGCTGGTGTTGTAGGCGATCAGCAGATCGCGATAGGTCTTCGAGTCGTAGCCATAGTAGTAGCTCGGGTCGCCGTAGCGGTCGAAGTCGAGTGGCTCGACATGGCTGATCACCGTGAGGTCGAAGTTGCCCTTGAACGTACCCGAGAGCCACTGCGCCCACTCGACGTTCTCGATCTTCGCGACGACGCCGATCTTGGCCAGCTCGGCGGCGATGATCTCGCCACCCTTTCTCGCATAGGCCGGCGGCGGCAGGGTCAGGGTCACGTTGAGCGGCGTCACGACGCCAGCTTCCTTCAGCAGCGCCTTGGCCTTTTGCGGGTCGTACGGGTTGATCGCCGTGAGGTCGACGTAGCCGGCGTCGCTTGGCACCATGTGGCTGCCGATCGGCGTGCCGAAGCCTTCCTGAGCGCCGTCGATCAGCGCTTTGCGGTCGATCGCCGCCGCCAGGGCCCGGCGCACGCGCACGTCGTCGAACGGCTTTCTCTTGTTGTTGATCGTCATGATCGTCTTGCCTTCGGTGCCGCCGATGGCGACCGAAAAGCGCGGGTCGCCCTGGAATTGCTTCAGGCTCTCGAGCGCGCCGAAGCGCGGCATGCCATCGACGTCGCCGGCCAGCAACGCCGCCACCTGCGCGGCCGCGTCGTTGATGAAGCGGAACGTCACCTTCTTCATCTGCACTTTGCCGGCGTCGCGGTACTGGTCGTTCTTCACCAGCGTGATCGACGAGCCCTTGGCCCACGAATCGAACTTGTACGGGCCGGTGCCGACCGGGTGCGTCGACTCGGTCGGGGCGCCCTTGGGATCGAGAATCACGGCGGTGTTCTCGCCCATGCGGAACAGGAAGTTGCCGTCGGCGTTGGCGAGGACGACGATCACGGTCGCGGGATCCGGCGTGTCGATGCGGCTGATGTTGTCGAACACCGCCTTCTTCGCCTTGTTGGTCGAGCCCGGCGCCTTGGCCCGCTCGAAACTGAACTTCACGTCGCTCGACGTGAAGGGCTCGCCGTCGTGGAACTTCACGCCTTTCTTCAGCCGGAAGGTGTAGACCTTGCCGTCGGGATCGATGCTCCAGCTTTCGGCCAGCAGCGGCGTGATCCGGCCGTCGACATTGATCTTGGTCAGGCCCTCGAGCACGCTCAGGTGCACGACCTCGCCGATCGCCGCCGCCGGCGCCATGGTCGGATCGAGTCCCGGTGCCGGCTCGAGAACCATGCCGAGAACGACGCTGTTCTTCTTCGCCTGCGCGAGGGCGGGGGACGGCGACGCGAGGGCGACGAGCGCCGCAGCGAGCATCGCAGCAAGGGTGGCAAAACCGCGCGTGGGCGCGATCAGGCGAAGCTGGAGGGCAGGGAGCATGTGTGCGGCTTTGAAGGAGGCATCAAAGCCGCACTCTACGGGATGAGGCGCCACCAACGCCAGGCATCGTGCGCGTCAGACTCCTGCAAGCATGGTTGCCGGCGGACGGGGCGTCGCCCCGAGTCCGAGATCGCGCAGGCTGGCGGCCAGAGCGTCTTCGAGCGGCGTCAGCCGCAATGACGGGCAGCGAGCGGCGAGCTTTCGGCCATCGAGCGCGTGCGGCACCCGCCAGAGGTAAGACATGCGGGCCAGCTCGCGCCACAGAGGAACGAAGAGGCCGAGTGCGCGAATCATCGGCCACGGCATCGTGCCGAGTCGCCAGCCGCGCGGCGGCGCCAGGCCCCGCGCGGCGGCGGCGCTTTCGAGCGCGGCGATGAACTGGCCGCCCGTCACCGCGTATCCGGCGAAATGGAATCGCGTGAAGGCGTCGCTCTCGTCGAGGCAGGCGACGGCGACGAAGGCGCGCGCCAGGTCGGGCAGGTAAGCCCAGGCGTGCATCACGTCGAGGCTGCCCGGGTACACCAGCTTTCCTTTGCCGATCGACTTGACGATCGACTGGTCGAGCCAGCTGCCCGTGCCGCCACCGAAGAAGTCGCCGGCCGTGATGACGGCCGAGCGAAGGCGCCCGGACTCGGCGCGCCGAACCAGCCCGGCTTCCATCTCGGCACGCAATCGGCCCTTCGGAGTGGTCGGCCGTTGCGGCGTCTGCTCATCGATCAGGGCCGGCATCGTGGCTCCGAAGTTGTAGATGTTGCCGGGCAGCATGAAGCGGGCGCCCAGGTGCTCGGCAAGATCCATGGCGGCGCGCGCCGCCGGCAGCGCCTCTTCGTCCCAGCGCGTGTAGACCGGGTTGATGGCGTGCACCACGACGCTCGGCGCCGGCCGTCCCGCCAGCGCCGCTGCCAGCGTATCAAGCGGCGCCCGGATCAGATCGGCGTCGACCGGCATCGCGCCGTCGGCGTCGCGGCGCACCTGCGCCAGCACGTGCCAGCCGGCGGCGTCGAAGGCGTGGGCGGCGGCGAGGCCGAATCGGCCATTGGCGCCGAGGATGAGAACGGTGGGTGCGGATGCGTGCTTCATGGAG
>JALYSL010000374.1 GCA_030854825.1 Pseudomonadota bacterium | reverse complement strand
GTCGCTCTGGTTCGAGGTGCCGGTGATCTTCTTCCAGTCGATGCCGCGCCGTTCGGCGGTGACGAGCATGAAGGCCAGCAGCGTGAACGGCGAAGGGTCGTTCATCGCGCACGAGATCTGGCCGACGTCGACGCCGTCGAGACAGCGCGTCATGTGCTCGGCGTGGTTGACGACGACGCCGCAGGTGCCGAGCAACTCGGGCTCGACGCTCGTCATGTCGTAGCCGCGGTAGACAGAGTTGCACGGAATGAGCGAGACCGCGTTGGCGCCGCGCGCCATGATCTCGAGCAGCCGTGCGTTGTATTCGTCGGGCGTGCCGAGGCCGATCAGCTGGCGCTGCGTCCAGGTGCGGCCGCGGTGCATCGTGGCGTATATGCCGCGCGTGTAGTCGGGCTGGCCGGGATAGCCGAGCGGGTTGCTCTGGCCATAGTTGGCCCAGTCGTCGGCGCCATAGAGCGGCTGGATGGAAATGCCGCTGACGTTGCTGACGGCGCGGTCGGTGCCGATGCTGTCCCGATATTCGCGCTGCCAGAGCGCCTTCGCGTCTTCCTCCGATGCCGCGGTCGCGAGCGGCGCTTCGAGACGCTTGTTCATGCGCGCGCTTCCTGCGTCACCGGCGCCCGCTGACCGGCGCTTCGCGCTTCGCCGGCATAGGTGCGGATGCGGCTCGTGATGTCGTCCATGGTGCTGCCCGGGTGGAAGACCTCGCGCACGCCGCTCTCGATGAGCAAGACCTCCTCGTTGTCGGGCACGATGCCGCCGACCACGACGACGACGTGGCCGAGCCCGGCCTCGCGCAGCGCCTTCATCAGCTTGGGCACGATCAGGTGATCGGTGGCGAGCGACGAAATGCCGACGACGTCGATGTCTTCCTCGAGCGCCAGCTTGACGACTGCGGGAATGCTCTGCCACGGCGGCGTGTAGATCACCTCCATGCCGGCGTCGCGGCAGGCGGCGGCGACGATGCGGCTGCCGCGGTCGTGGCCGTCGAGGCCGATCTTGGTGACGAGAACGCGAGGGCGGAAATCGGCGGGCGTCATGCGTGTTCCTTCATCTTGTCGGCGACGCTGGCTTTCATGAGGCCGACGTAGCGGCGAGCGATGCGCTCGGGCGTCGACGCGCCGCCTTCGCGGTACCAGGTCTGGCTCCAGTTCAGCGCCCCCATCAGGAACAGGCGCAGGTCGCTGCGGTTGACGCCGCGCTCGAGCGGCAGTGCCGCCACGAGCTTGCCCCAGCGCGATTCGTAGCGGTCGCGCAGGGTCGTGAGCTCGTGCTCGACGGCAGGCGCATCGCCGGGCCGGATGCGGATCACGACCTGCGAATAGTCGGTCTGGTCGAGGAGCGAGTGCAGATGGGCGACCGCCGCGGCCTCGAGGCGTGCCCAGGGCTCGGTCAGCGGCGCGACGGCGGCGTCGACCGCCGAGGAGATGCGCTCGACGCCTTCCTTGTAGACGGCGACGAGCAGGGCTTCCTTGGTCTCGAAGTGGCAGTAGAGCGAGCCCGGCAGCATGCCGATCGGGCCCACGATCTCGCGCACCGACGCGGCCGCAAAGCCGCGCTGCGAGAAGGCGCGTGCGGCTTCGTCGAGCAGCTGCGGCAATCGGCTGTGGGCACGCCGTCGGGTCGGATCCATCGCGCCATTAGAAAGACAAACGATTGTTCGGTCAAGCGCAGAGTGCGATGCCGCGGCGCAGGCCTACCATCGGGCCGATGCATATTCCATCGCTCGCATGAAGCGCCTCGTCGTCCTGCTCGCGCTCGTCTCGATGACGGTCTTTGCAGCACCGCCCGCGGGCGGCAGCGTCTATCTCGAGGACATGACCTGGACCGAGGTGCGCGATGCGATCGCCGCCGGCCGGACAACGGTCATCGTGCCGGTCGGCGGCACCGAGCAGAGCGGCCCGCACATGGCGCTCGGCAAGCACAACGTGCGCGCCCATGTGCTCGCCGGTCGCATCGCCGAGCAGCTCGGCAATGCCGTGGTCGCCCCGGTGATCGCCTATGTGCCCGAAGGCCGCATCGATCCGCCGACCGAGCACATGAAGTTTCCCGGCACGATCTCCGTCTCGAGCGACGCCTTCAAGGGCGTGCTCGAGGGCGCGGCGCGAAGTTTTCGCCAGGCCGGTTTTCGCGATATCGTGCTGATCGGCGATCACGGCGGCTATCAATCGCAATTGCAGGCGGTGGCCGCCAAGCTCGACCGCGAGTGGGCGGGCACCCGGGCCCGAGTGCATTTCATCCCCGAGTACTACCATGCAACGGACGCAGCCTATGTTCAGGCGTTGCGCCAGCACGGGCTGAGCCCGGCGCAGATTGGCACCCACGCGGGCGCGGCCGATACCTCGCTGATGCTGGCCATCGATCCGCGCCTGGTGCGTACCGACCGGATGGCGGCGGCACCGGTTGCCGGCGACGGCACCGCCGGCGATCCGCGGCCGTCGAGCGCTGCGCTCGGGCAGCTCGGCGTCGATCAGATCGTGGCTCGAAGTGTCACTGCGATTCGCGCTGCGGTCGGCCGATAATCCAAGCTTTCCGATTCCCGAAGACGGCATGCGCAAGATGATTCGGCTCGGCCTGCTGGCGAGCCTGTTTGCCACCCTGGTCTCGACCGCGTGGTGGGTGACCGCGCAGACCGCCGAGACGCCGCACAGCACGCCCGCTTCCGGTCCGATCGCGACGGTGCCGGGCATGCCGCCAGTAATCGATCGCGACAACCTCTACAGCGAGATCGGCAGCGGCCATCTTTCGGAGGCCGTGCGCGGCGACCTGGCGCGCGTCTACGTGCCGAACCACAGCGGCAACTCGGTCTCGGTGATCGACCCCGAGAGCCTGAAGGTGGTCGATACCTTTCGCGTCGGCATCAATCCGCAGCACGTCGTGCCGTCCTGGGACCTGCGCACGCTCTGGGTCGCCAACAACGCCGAGGGCCGACGCGACGGCAGCCTGACGCCGATCGACCCGAAGACCGGCAAACCCGGGCGCGCCATCGCCGTCGACGACCCGTACAACATGTACTTCACGCCCGACGGCAAGGAAGCGATCGTCGTCGTCGAGAACTTCAAGCGGCTCGACTTCCGTGATGCGCACACCATGCAGCTGCGCTCGAGCCTGACCACGCCCGATTGCGCTGGCATCAATCATGCCGATTTCTCGATCGACGGCCGCTTCGCGATCTTCACCTGCGAGTTCTCGGGCGGCGTGACGAAGATCGATCTGGTCAACCGCAAGGTGCTCGGCACGCTCAAGCTGAGCCGCTACTTCGGCCGGCCCGACGTGCTCGCCCTCATCGACAAGCCCGGGCGCAAACCGGCGAAGGTGCCGGACCCGACGGGCGCCGGCTCCGACATCTGCACCACGCCCGGTATGCCGCAAGACATCCGCATCTCGCCCGACGGCAAGAAGTTCTATGTCGCCGACATGATGGCCGACGGCGTGCACGTGCTCGACGGCGACTCGTTCAAGCAGATCGGCTTCATCGCCACAGGCGTCGGCACGCACGGCCTCTACCCGAGCCGCGACGGCAAGCGCCTCTACATCTCCAATCGCGGCAGCAACCTGATCCACGGCAAGCGCCATGGCCCGGGCAGCATCTCGGTGCTCGACTTCGGCACCGGCAAGGTCTTGCAGAACTGGCCGATCCCGGGCGGGGGCAGCCCCGACATGGGCAACGTCAGCGCCGACGGCAGGTACCTCTGGCTCTCCGGCCGCTTCGACGATGTGGTTTATCGCATCGACACCGAGACCGGCGCCGTGGACAAGATCAAGGTCGGCCGCGAGCCGCATGGACTGACGGTCTGGCCGCAGCCCGGCCGCTACTCGCTCGGCCACACCGGCAACCTGCGCTGAGGCGGGTCGCCGGCCGGCGCGCTCAGGGATTGGAGACACCCGAAGCGACGTGGCCCGAAGGCACGTGCTCGGCGGCGTTCTCGATGTGCCTGGTCTGATCGTCGAAGAAGAAATCGGGCTCGAACTCGCGCAGGAATTCGCCCTTGGCGAGGCCGCCGAGGAACATCGCTTCGTCGATCTCGACGTTCCATTCCATCAGCGTGCGGATGGCGCGCTCGTGCGCCGGCGCGCTGCGCGCCGTGACGAGCGCGGTGCGGATGCCCATGCCATGCACCGGCTCGTGCTGCAGGCGCTGCAAGGCCTGCAGCAAGGGCTTGAACGGGCCGGCGGCCAGCGGTGTGGTCGCCTGCTCACGCTCGTGCGCCTGGAAGGCATCGAGGCCGCTTTGCTGGAAGACGCGCTCGGCCTCGTCGGAGAAGAGCACGGCGTCGCCGTCGAAGGCGATGCGCACTTCCTTCGGGTGCCGGTCGGAAGCGCGCGCCGAGTGCGGGTAGACGCGCGCTGCCGGTACGCCGGCTTCGAGGGCGGAGCGCACGTCGTCCTCGTTGGTCGAGAGGAACAGGTTGGCGGCGAGCGGCTTGAGGTAGCGCCACGGCGATTCGCCGCGCGTGAAGACGCCGCGCTGGATCGGCATGCCGTAGGCCTGGGCCGAACGGAAGACGCGCATGCCCGAGACCGGGTCGTTGCGCGAGAGGATCACCACCTCGACGCGCTGCGTCTCCGCGTCGTTGAAGGCGAGGAGCTTTTGCACCAGTGAGAAGGCGACGCCGGGCTTGGCCGCCTGGTCGAGCCGCTCGAGCTGCAGCGCCATGTAGGCGCGGTCGTCGTTGGCCTCGAAGTGGCGATTTTCTTCCTCGAAATCGAATAGCGCCCGCGACGAAATCGCGACGACGAGCTGGCCTTCGAGCGAAGCAGGCATCGCTCCATGATACGAGTCACCTCGACGAATGAATGGACTCCAAAGGAGTCCGCCCCTCCCTCATGGAGGGAGGGGAGCGAAGCGGGGAGGGAGCAACCCTGTATGAAGCACGCTTCGTGAAGCAGCCGGCGGCGCCGGCTACTTCACGAAGTTGTTCAGCTGGATGATCGGCAGCAGCACGGCCAGGACAATCATCATCACGATGCCGCCCATGCCGACGATGAGCAGCGGCTCGAGGATGGTCGCGACCTGCAGGGCGCGCCGCTGCACCTCTGCGCCGAGCTGGCGGGCGGCACGGTCGAGCATCTCCGGCAGCTTGCCGGTCTGCTCGCCCAGGCGCGAGAACATCGCCAGGATGCCGGGGAAGCGCTTTTTGCCGGCCAGCGCCGAAGCGAGCGGCGCACCTTCTCGGACCTGGACGAGCGCGTCCATCGCATCGGCGCGCATGGCCCGGTTCGAGAGCGTCTCGGCCGCAGCCTGCAGCGCCTTCAGGATCGGCACGCCGGCGCCGGCGAGCATCGCCAGCGTGCCGGCGAAGCGGG
>JALYSL010000143.1 GCA_030854825.1 Pseudomonadota bacterium | reverse complement strand
CCACGATTGCGGGCGTGCAGCATGGCGTGCTCGAAGAGCCGGCGGCCGAAGCCGCGTCGGCGCGCCTTGGGCAGCACCGAGACACCAAACTCCGCGGCCGCGTCGCGGCCCCGTGCGACGCTCGCAGGGCGATAGGCGAGGTGCGCCATCGCGATGAGCTCGAGACGTCGGTTGAAGATGCCGAACATCTCGTCGTGCTCGAAATCGAGCGTATCGACGTAGCGGGCGATGTGAGCGTCGTTCGCGGCGTAGCCGAAGCGCAGGTAGCGGGAACGCTCGTCGAGCGCCGTCAGGTGGGCAAGGATCCGCTCCCGATGGCGCGGTGCCAGCGAGCGGATCGGCACCCAGTCCCGCTGAGTGGGTGCTGCCGTGCGCGCGCCGTTCGGCGCCGCCGGCGTAACGGCCGTGATCACCACTACCGTCTCTTCAGTCGATCCTTCGGCGGTGGCAACGCCATCGATCAGGTCCATTAAGTATCCCAGGGTTTACCCCAGTGTAGAGACTTTGTCTAGAGGCTGCGCTCCAGCGCGCCTCCAGCGTTCGCGACGCCCGGAGAGTCGCTGCTATACTGGCAGGCTTTTCGCTTGTCGCCCCGGCGGAAAGTGCGCCTTGGCGCAGGGATGAAGCGATCCTCGAGTGAGCGCCTGCCACCCAGAAGCAGGTCCGATCGTCGAAGCCAGTCCTGAACGGGCAATTACAGCGAGCTTCCATGAAAACCTTCAGCGCCAAACCCGCCGAAGTGACGCATGAGTGGTTTGTGATCGACGCGACCGACAAGGTCTTGGGCAGGGTGGCCAGTGAAGTCGCCCTACGCCTGCGCGGCAAACACAAGGCCATTTACACGCCTCACGTCGACACGGGCGATTTCATCGTCATCGTCAACGCCGAAAAGATCCGCGTCACCGGCAACAAGGCCCAGGACAAGATCTACTACCGGCACTCCGGCTATCCTGGCGGCATCCGCGGCATGAACTTCAAGGACATGCAGGCACGCCACCCGGGTCGCGCCCTCGAGAAGGCCGTCAAGGGCATGCTGCCCAAGGGGCCGCTCGGCTACGCGATGATCAAGAAGCTGAAGGTGTATGCGGGCGACACGCATCCGCACACCGCGCAGCAGCCCAAGACTCTTACCTTGCAGGACGCTCGATGATCGGAAACTGGAACTACGGAACCGGCCGTCGCAAGTCGTCGGTGGCGCGCGTCTTCATGAAGAAGGGCACCGGCCTGATCCTCGTCAACGGCAAGCCGGTAGAGGAATATTTCGGCCGTCAGACCTCGATCATGGTCGTGCGCCAGCCGCTGCGGCTGACTGCCAACGACGCGAACTTCGACGTCAAGGTCAACGTGCACGGCGGCGGCGAGACCGGCCAGGCCGGCGCGGTGCGCCACGGCATTACGCGCGCCTTGATCGACTACGACGCAGCGCTCAAACCCGATCTGAGCCGCGCCGGCTTCGTGACGCGCGACGCCCGCGAAGTGGAGCGGAAGAAAGTCGGCCTGCACGGCGCTCGTCGCAGGAAGCAGTTCAGCAAGCGCTGAACGTTCGCCGCTTTCTGCCGGAAGCCGCCTGCGGGCGGCTTCTTGTTTTCACGCGGGCTCGCCCCAACTGCGATAATCGAGGTCAAGCCAGTTATTTGCAGGAGCTCTCATGAGCGCAGTCGCTGAAAACATCGTCTCCAGCCCGCACGACGACGCACCGCCGCCGCCGCTCGTCTTCACCGACAGTGCCGCCAACAAGGTGAAGGAACTGGTCGACGAAGAAGGCAACCCCGATCTGAAGCTGCGCGTGTTCGTCCAGGGCGGCGGCTGCTCCGGCTTCCAGTACGGCTTTACGTTCGACGAGGTCGTCAACGACGACGATACGCAGATGGCCAAGAACGGCGTCACGCTGCTCATCGATGCGATGAGCCTGCAGTACCTGGCCGGCGCCGAGATCGACTACAAGGACGATCTGCAGGGTGCCCAGTTCGTGATCAAGAATCCCAACGCGACGACTACCTGCGGCTGCGGCTCGAGCTTTTCGGCCTGATCGTTTCGTCGTTCTCCTGAAGCCGCCGCGAGGCGGCTTTTTCACGCTCGCCGATGACGCGGCCCGATCAGCTGGCGGGATAGAGCGCGCCGAGAATGCGTGGCCCCGCGGCGCCGGTCACGGCGGCGATATTGCCTGGCTCACGGCGCGTGAACGCCTGAGCCAGCCAGGCGAATGCGGTGGCTTCGACCTGGTCGACCGGAAGGCCGCGCTCGGCGCTGGTGACGACGCGTGTCGGTGACACCCGACGTGCGATCCGGCCCATCAAGTCGGCGTTGTGCGCACCGCCGCCGCAGACGATGAGCTCGAATGCCTCGGGGGCGAAGGCGCGGCATGCGTCGGCGCATGTTCTTGCCGTCAGCTCGGCCAGCGTCGCCTGGATGTCGTGGGCGCCGAGGCGTTGCCTCGCGTCGCCAGCGGCCAGCCGCGATTCGAGCCATCTTTCGTCGAAGAGGTCGCGTCCCGTGCTCTTGGGCGCGGGCAGGGCGAAGTAGGGCTCGCTGAGCAGCACGTCGAGAAGTCGCTCGTCGACCTGGCCGGTGGCCGCCCAGGCACCTGCGGCGTCGAACGGCCGGCCGCTCGACGCCGCGCACCAGCGATCGAGAAGCGTATTGGCCGGCCCGCAATCGAAACCGACTGTCGCGCCTTCGGCGTCGATGGCGGTGAGATTGGCGATGCCGCCGAGATTGAGAACGGCCAGCGCATTCCCGGGCCTGGCGAACACGGCGCGGTGGAAGGCGGGGGCGAGTGGCGCGCCCTGGCCGTGCGCGGCGACGTCGCGACTGCGAAAGTCGACTATCACGTCGATGCCGGTCAGTTCGGCGAGGAGCGCTGGCGCGTTGAGCTGAACGGTGTAGCCCGTGCCGTCGAATTCCTTCGGCCGATGGCGCACGGTCTGGCCATGACAACCGATCGCCGCCACGGCGCCGCGATCGAGGCCCGACCTCGCGAGCAGCGACTCGACCACACCGGCATAGGCGCGGGCCAGTGCGTTGGCGGCCAATGCGCCACGATGGATCTCGTCGGCCGAGGAGCTGTTCAGGGCCAGCAGCTCGGCACGCAGACCGGCCGGGAAATCGGCGGCGGCGTGAGCGATCACGTGCAACGGTGCCGCTCGCTGCGGGGTGAAGTCGACGAGCACGCCGTCGATGCCGTCGAGCGACGTGCCCGACATGAGGCCGATGAAGAC
>JALYSL010000336.1 GCA_030854825.1 Pseudomonadota bacterium | reverse complement strand
CTTGCAACGCCTGAAGAAAGGCAAGCTGATCCGCGCCGAGCGCTCGAGCGTAGACGCCCGCCACCTGCATCTCAGCCTCACGGCCGCTGGCAAGCGCGCCTTTGCGCCGCTCGACCGCAAGAGCGAGGCCAACGTCACCGCCCTGCTTGCGCCGCTCGACGAGCCGGCGCAACGCACCCTGCTCGCGGCGATGGCGACGATCGAGGCGCTGCTGGGCGAAAGCCGGCGCGAAGCTTCGCCGTGGCTGCTCCGGGCGCTGCGCAGCGGCGACATCGGCTGGGTCATCGAGCGCCATGGTGCACTCTACGCCCAGGAATACGGCTGGGATCTGAGCTTCGAAGCGCTGGTCGCGCGCATCGCCGCCGACTTCGTCGACCGCTTCGACGCCCGCCGCGAAGCCTGCTGGATCGCCGAGCGCGACGGCGTCAACCTCGGCTGCGTCTTCCTGATCCAGGCCCGCGACGAAACGAGTGGCGCCGAGGTCGAGAAAACGGCGCAGCTGCGCCTTCTGATCGTCGAGCCTTCGGCGCGCGGCCTTGGCGTCGGCACTCGTCTCGTCGCCGAATGCGAGCGCTTTGCTCGGGCCCAGGGCCATCGCCGCATCATCCTCTGGACCAACAGCGTGCTGAGCGCGGCGCGCGCCATCTACGCCAAGGCCGGCTACCAGCTGACCAAACGCGAGCCGCATCAGAGCTTCGGCCACCGTCTGGTCGGCGAGAGCTGGGAGCTGACGCTCGGCTGATGGGCGTCGGCGGCAAAATGTCATCATCGGCGCCGGCGTCGAGTGATGCTCGCCGACGCGCTACCCGTCGTCTTCGGAGGAGCCAGGATGTCGTTCTGTTCGGTTCAACTCACCAGTACGGCGTCGCTGGCCGCATCCGCGCTCCTCGTCGCGATGCCGGCCACGGCGCAGACGCCACCGATCAAGGCGGGCCTGTGGGAAATCAGGAGCGAGAGCGCCGGCGACTCGCAAAAGAGCGCGCAGGCGGCCGAGCGCATGAAAAACCTGCCGCCCGACGTGCGCGCCAAGATCGAAGCGATGATGAAGGAAAAGGGCATCGACATGATGGCCAACGGCGCCACGCGCGTCTGTTTCGCGAAAGAGAGCATGGACATCTCGCAATGGCAGAACCAGTCGGGCTGCAAGACCGATTTCACCTCGCGCAGCGGCAGCTCCTGGAAATGGCATGCCGTCTGCGCCCAGCCACCGGCGGTGAGCGATGGCGAAGCCGTCTTCACCAATGCCGAGAGCTACACCGTCAATACGTCGACGACGATGACCCTGCGCGGCGAAACGAAGACGACCCATCGCACCATGAAGGCGAAATGGATCGGTGGCAGCTGCGGCGATCTCAAGCCCTTCATTCCGAAGCGCTGAGCCGGCGCCAATCACAAAAAGCACGGAGACACGATGAACGGTCTGATGATGCAGCAGCCGCTGCTGATCTCGTCCTTGCTGGTACATGCCGAGCGGCATCACGGCGAGCAGGAAGTGGTGTCGCGGCGGGTCGAGGGCGACCTCCACCGCACGACGTACCGAGAGCTGGCGTCGCGCTCCAGGCGCATGGCCCGCGCACTGGCCCGCCTCGGCGTCAAGAGCGGCCAGCGCGTCGCCACGCTGGCATGGAACGGTTATCGGCATCTCGAGATCTACTACGCCGTCTCGGGATCGGGCGCGGTACTGCACACGCTCAATCCGCGCCTGCATCCGGATCAGGTCGCCTACATCGCCGGCCACGCGGAAGACGTCGCGCTGTTCTTCGACATGACCTTCCTGCCGCTCGTCGAAGCTGTCGCGTCGCGGCTGACGACGGTGAAGACTTTCATCGCGATGACCGACCGCGCGCACATGCCGGCCGCCAGCAAGATAGCCAACCTGCTCTGCTACGAAGAACTGATAGAGGCCGAAAACGACGATTTCGTGTGGCCCGCCTTCGACGAGAACCAGGCCTCGTCGCTCTGCTACACCTCGGGTACCACGGGCAACCCGAAGGGCGCGCTCTACAGCCACCGCTCGACGCTGCTGCACACCTTCGCCATCGCCCTGCCCGACTCGCTCAGCTGCTCGGCGCTCGACACGATCCTGCCGGTCGTGCCGATGTTCCACGTCAACGCCTGGGGCCTGCCGTACGCCGCGTGCATGACTGGTGCCAAGCTCGTCTTTCCCGGCCCCGGGCTCGACGGCAAATCGCTCTACGATTTGTTCGAGAACGAAGGCGTCACGCTCTCGGCCGGCGTGCCGACGGTGTGGCAGGGCCTGCTCGGCTACGTCGACGCCAACGGCCTGAAGTTCTCGACGATGCGGCGCACCGTGATCGGCGGCTCCGCCTGCCCGCCGGCGATGATGAAGGCGTTCCAGGAGCGCTTCGACGTGCAGGTGTTGCACGCCTGGGGCATGACCGAGATGAGCCCTGTCGGCACTGTCGCGACGCTGAAACGCAAGCAGATGAACCTGAGCCCCGCGGCGCGTTTCGCGATTCAGGCCAAGCAGGGTCGCGCGGTCTACGGCGTCGACATGAAGATCGTCGGTCCCGACGGCGAGGAGTTGCCCTGGAACGGCGAGGCCTCGGGCGAGCTGATGGTTCGCGGGCCGTGGGTCGTGTCGCAGTACTTCAAGAACGAAGGCGGCGACCCGCTCGTCGAGGACGCCGAAGGGCACGGCTGGTTTCCCACCGGCGACGTGGCGAGCATCGACGCCGACGGCTTCATGCAGATCACCGATCGCTCGAAGGACGTCATCAAGTCGGGCGGCGAATGGATCGGCTCGATCGACCTCGAGAACATCGCCATGGCGCATCCGGGTGTCTCGATGGCCGCGTGCATCGCCGCCGAGCACCGCAAGTGGGACGAGCGGCCGCTCCTCATCGTCGTGAAGAAGCCCGATGCCGCGGTGACGCGCGACGAGCTCCTCGCCTTCTACGAGGGCCGCATCGCCAAGTGGTGGACGCCCGACGACGTCGTCTTCGTCGAGTCGATCCCGCTTGGCGCCACCGGCAAGATGCTGAAGAACCGGCTGCGCGACCAGTACGGCAAGCACCTGCTCGAGAAGAGCTGATCGGCGCCCGGAACCGCCTCGCCGCGCCGTCGGCCGGCCGCGGCTTTTCATGAAATCGGATCGGCTGTCGGGAGGTCACGCCGGCATGCTGCCGGCGGCCGTCGCCTTCGTATGGTGGGGCTTCTTTCCGCTCTACTTCCGGCTGCTGCCCGATGTCGTGCCGGTCGAAGTGCTGGCCAACCGGATCGTGTGGTCGCTGCTGCTGTTGCTGGCCGCGCTCGCCTGGCGCGGTCACTGGTCCTGGATCGGCGCGACGTTGCGCCGGCCGCGCGTCGTCGCCGGGTTCATCGCCAGTGCGTTGCTGCTATCGCTCAACTGGATCACCTATATATGGGCCGTCTCGAGCGGCCATGTCATCGACGCCAGCCTCGGCTACTTCATGACGCCGCTGGTCAACGTCGGGCTCGGCTACGGGCTGCTCGGCGAACGCCCGCGTCGGGCGCAGTGGACGGCGCTCTGTATCGCCGCGGCCGGCGTCGTCTGGCTCGCGGTGAGTGCCGGTCGGCTGCCCTGGATCGGCCTGCTGCTGGGCGGCAGCTTCGGTGCCTACGGCCTGCTGCGCAAGGTGGCGGTGCTCGGCGCCCTGGAAGGATTGGCCTTCGAGACGATGATCCTGGCGCCCGCGGCGGTCCTGGGCATGGCTTGGTGGTGGGGCAGCAGCGCCACCAGTTTTCCCACCGCCGATACGGTGACCAACCTCTGGCTCTTCGGCCTCGGACCGGCGACGACGATTCCGCTCCTGCTCTTCGCGGCCGGGGCGCGGCGGCTGTCGATGACGAGCCTCGGCCTGTTTCAGTACCTGAGCCCGACGGTTCAGTTTCTCCTCGGCGTCTGGTTCTTTCACGAGCCGTTCACGCCGATCAGGCTGGTCGGCTTCGCCATGATCTGGGTCGCGCTCTTGATCTACACGGCCGACGGCTGGCGAACGACACGGCGCCTGGCGCCGGCCTGAGGCGTTAGCTCGCGGCCAACACCAGCGCCGCGGCGTTGACGACGGCGGCGATCCGGCCGATGTCGCGCAGCTGAAGTGTCGTCAGGCCCTCCTTCTTCAGCAAGGCGTAGTGCGAGGCGACGCAGAACTGGCACTTGCCGACGATCGACGCCGCGAGCGAATAGGCCTCGAACTTCTTCTTCTCGACGCCGCCCGAACTCGCATACGCGTTCATGCGCAGTTCGGGTCGCTGCGTCTTCAGCTCGTCGTCGTCGGCCATCTCGACAAACGGATACCAGACGTTGTTCATGCCCATCAGCGCCGCCGCCGTCAGCGCGGCGTTCGCCTCGGCGGCCGGCGCCGCCGCCTTGAAGGCGTCGACCAGCGGCTTGCTCCTGGCCGCGAAGGCTGCCGCGAGCGCGACGCCGAGGGCGTCTTCGGGAGCAAGGCTCGAGCGGGCGATGACGCCGTCGAGATTGAGCCGGATGTCCTTTGCGTAGTCGGGAATCTGTTCCTTGATGGTGCTCAGGAATTCCATGTCGTCGTCTCCAGAAGGGTGAAAAGCCCGCGGTGGCGGGCCGAGTCGAAGGCCGGAAGGGCTCGACCGTTCAGAGGGTCTGGCCGCCGACCGTGCGGTTGCACGGGCACAGCTCGTCGGTCTGCAGGCCGTCGAGGATGCGCAGCACTTCTTCGGGATTGCGGCCGACGTTGAGGTTGTTCACGCTGACGTGCTGGATCGTGTTGTCGGGGTCGACGATGAAGGTCGCGCGCAAGGCGACGCCTTCGTTCTTGTCGCGCACGCCGAGCTGGTCGACGAGCGAGCCTTTCGGGTCGCCGAAGCTCCAGTGACCGAGCTTCGAAAGATCCTTGTGATCACGGCGCCAGCCGAGCTTGGAAAACTCGTTGTCGGTCGAGCCACCGAGCAAGATCGCATCGCGCTCCTCGAATTGCGAGGCCAGCTTGTCGAAACCGGTGATCTCGGTCGGGCAGACAAAGGTGAAATCCTTCGGCCAGAAATAGATGACCTTCCACTTGCCGGGGAAGCTCTTCTCGGTGAGCGTCTCGAAGGCCGAGACGCCGTTTTCCTCATGGTGGTTGAAGCCGGGCTTGACGCCCTGGACGCTGAAGCCTTCGAGCTTGTCGCCAATCGTTTTCATCGAATGTTCCTGTTCGGTAAGAGCGCCAAGGTGGCGCGACAGGAACAATTTTAGACTATCGACTACGTTATCCTAATCGTTATTACCTAACATGACGATGGGCTTAGCGCAGGTCGCCGGCCAGGCTGGCGAGTGTTTCGGGCGAGATGGCAACGTGGGCCGGGTAGTGGGAGTGATCGCAGCCCAGCTTCGCGTGGGCGCCGACGCGGAGCGCCTCGCGAGTCGGCCGGTCGAACTCAAAGCGCAGAAAGTGCACCGCCGAGGTCTTCTCGGCGTTCTCGCGCTCGAGATCCTCGTCGGCGATCGCGTAGCTGCGCGCGTGGCCCTCGACCTCGACGAAGACACGATCCTCGATGCCGATCAGCCGCCCGAGCTCGCGCTTCCGCTCGTTCGGATCGGGGTACTCGATCAGCATCGTCGCCTTAAAGTTCGTGCCGTCGGGAACGAGATCGGCGTAAGCGTCGATCTCGCCTTGGATGCCGGCCTCGTCGAAAACCTTCTCGACGTGCAGCATTTCCTGGATCTGCCGCCGGACGGTGGTTTCGTCTTCGAACTGGATGCCCAGGTGCTCGCCGAGGCGAACCGTGCGCAGGCGCCGATGGACGATGAAGGCCGGCCGGCTCGAGGCGCGGATCTTCGCGTAGGCCTCGAGGCTCAGCAGGCTCTCCGGCGTGATCTTGATGCTCATGGCGAGGTTCTCATTTGAGGCCATAGGCCAGCGCGACCAGGCTGAGCGGATGGCGCAACGGCGCTTGCGGCAGCGCGTTTTCGGCCATGCCCTGGGCGATGTGATGGCCGGCCAGGGCGCAGTCGGAGCTGATGAAGTCGGGCTCGCCCTGGGCCATTGCCTTGAAGACCGGCTTGCCGATTTTCATCGCCACTGGGTACGTCGGCGTCTTCACGCCATACGTTCCGGCGTGGCCGGAGCAGCGCTCCACGGTATTGAGCTCGACGGTGACCGACTTGCCGACGAGCTTGAACATCTCTTCGGTCTTGCGGCCGATCTTCTGCACCCGGCCGTGACAGGGGATGTGATAGCTGACCTTGCCGAGCGACGTATTGAAATCGGTCTTCAGCAATCCGTCACGATGGCGCGCGATGAGGTACTCGAATGGATCGAACATCGCTGCCTGCACGAGCTTCACGTCGGCCTCGTCGGGAAACATCAGCGGCAGCTCCTGCTTGAACATCAGCGTGCAGGAGGGAATCGCCGAGACGATCGCCCAGCCTTCCCGGGCGTATCGCGCCAGCACCGGAAGGTTCGCGTTCTTGTGCTTCTCCACGCCCTCGAGATCGCCGAGTTCAAGCTTGGGCATGCCGCAGCAGCTTTCTCTCTCGACGATCTCGTAGGGGATGTCGTTGTGCCGCAGCACCGCGAGCAAGTCGTCGCCGATGCCGGGCTCGTTGTAGTTGACGTAGCAGGTCGAAAAGATCGCCACCTTCCCGGGGCTGCGCTCGCCATCGCGAACCGGCAGGCCCGCGGCGCTCCTTGCGGCGCCGCTGCGAAAGCGCTTCGTCGCCAGTGGCGGCAGCCAGGCGTCGGGGTGAACGCCGAGCGCCGCGTCGAGCACCTTGCGGACGGGCCGGGTCCGGTTCGCGGCGTTGACCGCCTGGACGACGATCGGAATGCCGGCGAGCTGACCGTGCACGTCGGTCGAGGCGAGCAGCTTTTCACGCATGCCGACGCCGCCCTTTTGATACTTGATCGCCTTGGCGCGCAGCATCAGGTGCGGGAAGTCGACGTTCCACGGGTGCGGCGGCACGTACGGGCACTTCGTCATGTAGCAGAGGTCGCAGAGGTAGCACTGATCGACGACCTTGGCGTAGTCTTTCTTGTCGACGCCGTGCACTTCGCCGTCGGCCGTCGCGTCGATGAGGTCGAACAGGTTCGGAAACGATTGGCACAGGCTCACGCAGCGGCGGCAGCCATGGCAGATGTCGAACACCCGCTCCATCTCGGCGAAGGCCTTGGCTTCGTCGTGATAGTCGGCGCCTTTCCAGTCGATCGGGTGCCGGGTCGGTGCTTCGAGATTGCCTTCGCGCAGAGTCATTGCAAGTGCCCATCAACGAACAAGGGCCGCGACGGCCCTTGTTCTTCGTGCTTCGTGAACGATCGCCTCAGTCGACGAGCGCGTCGAGCGCCTTCTGATAGCGATTGGCATGCGAGCGCTCGGCCTTGGCCAGCGTCTCGAACCAATCGGCCACTTCGTCGAAGCCTTCTTCGCGCGCCGTCTTGGCCATGCCCGGGTACATGTCGGTGTACTCGTGCGTCTCGCCGGCGACGGCGGCCGTCAGGTTTTGCCGACTCGAGCCGATCGGCAAGCCGGTGGCCGGGTCACCGACGCCGTGCTCGAGAAATTCCAGGTGGCCGTGGGCGTGGCCGGTCTCGCCTTCGGCGGTCGAGCGGAACAGCGCCGCGACGTCGTTCTGGCCTTCGATGTCGGCCTTGTTCGCGAAGTAGAGGTAGCGGCGATTGGCCTGCGATTCGCCAGCGAACGCATCGCGCAGGCTCTGCTCGGTTTTCGATCCCTTCAAACCCATGATGGTCTCCTGAGTGCCGATGTGGACTTGCCCGGCGGGCAAGTGAACTTACGCACCGTAGCGCTTCCCGGGGCCGAGGGCAATACACATATTCAATCCGGTGCATTGCAGGACGCTATCCCCGCAAGCGTCGACCGGCGCTGCGCTCGTTTGCTAAACTGCCGACACCGTGGGGGGGTAGCTCAGCTGGGAGAGCGTCGCGTTCGCAATGCGAAGGTCGGGAGTTCGATCCTCCTCCTCTCCACCATTCGGATAGTCCAGCAAGGTCCCGAGCAGTCCCGGGAAGATCAAAAAGCCCTTGAGAATCAACGCTCCAGGGCTTTTTTCTTGCCGAAGACGTCCCGGGAAATCCCGGCAGATCGGAGATCACATTGCAGTAACTGATGCAGTAACCGCAAAATTTCGCTGTTTTCCCTGCGGAGTTACTGCACATGGGCCTGCATCTCATAGCGTCGAATGCAACGATCAAGGCCATCAAGGACGGCGACGGGCGAACGCGCCTGAGCGACGGTCAAGGCCTCTACCTGAAGCTGTTCGTCAAGGGTGGCTCGCACGCATGGTGGTTCGACTACACGTTCGAAGGCCGGCGCAAGACCATCAGCTTCGGCACGTACCCCGCGACCACCCTGAGTCTGGCGCGCAAGAAGGCGGAAGAGGCTCGCGAACAGGTGCGCAACGGCATCGACCCGAGTGCGGTTCGGAAGTCGGCAAAGCAGGCGATCGAACGAACGCGCGAGGACGACCGCCGCGCGGACGCAGGCTTGCCGCCTGATGGCTCGTTCGAGGCAGTTGCGCGCGAGTGGTACGAGAAGAACGCGCCGAACTGGGCCGATACGCATTCCGAGAAGATCATTCGTCGGCTCGAGCGCGACGTCTTTCCCTGGATCGGCAAGAAGTCGGTCGCATCGATCCGGCCCGCCGACCTTCTGGAGTTGATGAGGCGAGTCGAGTCGAGGGGAGCAATCGAAACAACACACCGCGTGCAGCAGAACTGCGGCCAGGTGTTCCGA
>JALYSL010000023.1 GCA_030854825.1 Pseudomonadota bacterium | reverse complement strand
GCGCGGCACCGATCGCCTGGTGCCCGAGGCAGACGCCGAGGATCGGCAGCTTGCCGGCGAACGCTTCGATCGCGCCGACGCAGACGCCCGCTTCGGCCGGTGTGCACGGCCCCGGCGAAAGCACCAGCGCGCGCGGCGCCAGCGCGGCGATGCCGGCGACGTCGATCTCGTCGTTGCGAAGCACCATCACCTCTTCGCCGAGCTCGCCGAAATACTGGGCGAGGTTGAAGGTGAAGCTGTCGTAGTTGTCGATCAGCAGCAGCACGGCGCGCTCCTCGCGTTGCGGCCACACCGACCCGCGTTCAGGCAAGTGCGCTCCACGCGAATTGCGGCACGGCGACCCCGCACTTGCATCGACCGTGCGGGCCGCGGATACGGCATAAATCGGGCTGCACTTCTCCCTGCCGCCATGAACGACTCTTCCCGCGCCGCGCCGCCTTCGCGCGACCCGCTCACCCTCGTCGCAATTGCTGCCGGGCTGGCCATGGGCCACGTCGTCGTCGCACTCGCCGACCGGGGGGACGTGAACAGCTTCACCCTGCCGTCGGCGCTCGTCTTCGTCGTCTTCGGCTCGGCAGCGGTGCTTTGCGGGCTCGCCGCGGTACCGCGACCGCGCTGGGTCGCACCACGCTTCGCGCGCTGGATCACCGCGATCGGCGGCGGCCTGCTCGGCTCGCTGGGGCCGGCACTGCTGTTCTGACGCACGTTCATCAAAAGCCTTCCTCGACCAGCTCGGCGGCGCGGATCAGCGCGCGGGCTTTCGCTTCCGTCTCCTGCCATTCGAGCTCGGCCACCGAGTCGGCCACCACGCCGGCCGCCGCCTGCACGTAGAGCGTGCCGTCCTTGACGATGCCGGTGCGAATGGCGATGGCGATGTCCATGTCGCCGGCGAAGCTCAGGTAGCCGCAGGCGCCGCCGTAGAGGCCGCGCTTGACGGGCTCGAGCTCGTCGATGATCTCCATCGCCCGGATCTTCGGCGCGCCGGTCAAGGTGCCCGCAGGGAACGTGGCCTTGAAGACATCGAGGTTCGACATGCCGTCCTTCAGCAAGCCTTCGACGTTGCTGACGATGTGCATCACGTGCGAATAGCGCTCGACCATGAAGGCCTCGGTCACCTTCACGCTACCCGTTTTCGCGATCCGGCCGATGTCGTTCCTCGCCAGGTCGATCAGCATCAGGTGCTCGGCGCGCTCCTTCGGGTCGCCGATCAGCTCGGCCTCGAGCGCCAGGTCCTGCGCCGGCGTCGCGCCGCGCCGCCGCGTGCCGGCGAGCGGCCGGATCGTCACCTTGTCGCCCTCGGGCGTGTGCTCCTGGCGGACCAGGATTTCCGGCGAGGCGCCGACCACCTGGAAGTCGCCCATGTCGTAGAAGAACATGTAGGGCGACGGGTTGAGCGAGCGCAGCGCGCGATAGAGACTGAGCGGCGACTCGGTGTAGCGCTTCCGCAGACGCTGGCCGATCTGCACCTGCATCATGTCGCCCGCGGCGATGTATTCCTTGGCCCGATGCACGGCGGCGAGGTAGGCTTCCTTGGCGAACTCGCGCTCGACGCCGTGCGCCGGCCCGCGCCTGACCGCCGGCGCGGTGACGCTGTACTTCAGCTTGTCTGTCAGTTCGGATAGGCGGCGGCGCGCCTTGAACCACGCCTCGGGCTCGGCCGGGTTGGCGTAGACGATGAGGTACAGCCGCCCCGAGAGGTTGTCGATGACGGCGAGCTCCTCGCACTGCAGCAGCAGGATGTCGGGCATGTCGATGCCACCATCCTTCTTGGTCGCCGCGAGCCTGGGCTCGATGTAGCGTACGGCGTCGTAGCCGAAGTAGCCGGCGAGGCCGCCGCAAAAGCGCGGCAGCCCGGGCCGCAGCGCGACCTTGAAGCGCTTTTGCCAGTCGGCGATGAAATCGAGCGGGTTGCCTTCGTGCGTCTCGACGACCTTGCCGTCGCTGACGACTTCGGTGCGAAAGCCGCTCGCGCGGAGCAGCGTGCGCGCTGGCAGGCCGATGAACGAGTAGCGGCCGAAGCGCTCGCCGCCGACCACCGATTCGAGCAAGAAGCTCGCGGCGCCGCTGCCACCGGCACGGGCCAGCTTGAGGTAGAGCGAGAGAGGGGTCTCGAGATCAGCGAAGGCCTCGGCGATCAACGGAATGCGGTTGAAGCCTTGCAGCACCAGGCTTTGGAATTCGAGTTCTGTCATGGTCGGCGGCCGCGCGGCCGGTTCGCAATTCGATTCGGATCGGCGCCACCGGGCGCCGCATTCAACCGGCGCTCGTCGCGAGAGCGCCGGTCCGGCCGCGCTTCAGCAGCGGCCGCTCATCGGGCAGCGCCGCCAGGGCCAGGCTCCCCGGCCCTGCAAGCCCGCGATCGATCCGTCGAATCTGACCATGGGCAAAAGTGTAGCAGCGCGAAAACCGGGCTTCTCGCACGATCGGGTTGCCACCCGGCCGACACAATTCGCGCGTGACTGGCGCCAAGCTTCCCAGCGGCGATCCCGCGCGCGTCCTCGTCGTCGCCGACGATCAGGCGCAGGCGGCAGCGATCGTCGCCCATGTCGGCGAGGCACTCTCGGGCGCGCACACGACGACGCCCGACCGCATGCTCGCCGATGCCGCAGGCTGGACGCCGGATGTCGTGCTGCTCGGTCTGGCCTCGCTCGACGATGCCGTGCGACACACTCTGGCCCTGCGCGCCGCCAAGAGCGCCGGTGCCGGCGCGGCGTTCATGCTGCTGCTGTGCGATGCGGTCGATCTCGCGACCGCGGCGCGCCTGTGCCGCGAAGGCGTGTGCGACGACTACGTCCAGCAGTTTCCCGAGGCCGTCGATCCCGATCGACTGGCGGCAAGCTTGCGCATCGCCTGCCACGTTGCCCTGGCCGACCGGCCGCGCGTCTCGGCCCTGGCCCGCGCCCGCGCCCGCCCGATCGTGCTCGTCGTCGAAGACGACACGTTCTCGCAGCAACTCATCGCCATCACGCTGGAGACGCGCGGCGTCGATCTGGTGTTCGAAACCGACGGCTCGACCGCGCTCGAGCGCATCAGCGCCGTGCAGCCCGACCTGGTCCTGATGGACGTGATGCTGCCCGGCCGCGATGGCGTCGATCTCACGCAGAGCCTGAAGGCCGATCCGGCACTCGCCGGCATTCCGGTCGTCATGCTCACCGGCGAGGCGCGCCGCGAAGTGCTGGTGCGCAGCATGGAAGCCGGCGCCGCCGACTTCATCGTCAAGCCATTCACGCCCGACGCGCTCATCGCCAAGCTGGCGAAATACCTGCCGCACATGCACTGAACGCGTCGCCGCGCCGGCGCGCTCAGGCGGACGTGACTGGAATGCCGCGGAACTGGCCCGCCACCGCCTTGCCCTCCGGCCGCGGATAGCGCGCCGGATCGAAGCGGTTCAGCAGCTCGCTCTCGCGGGCTCGGGCGATCGCCAGGCTGGCGAGCTTGACGTGGCCATAGCCGCGGATCGATCCCGGCACATTGGCGATCGCGGTCGCGACGGCGAGCTTGTCGACGGCGAGGCCGGCCAGCAACTCGGCGACGCGGGCTTCGTAGTCGGCGATCAGCCGGCGCTCGAGCCGGCGCTCTTCGGTGCGCCCGAACGGGTCGATCGGCGTGCCGCGCAAGACCTTGCCGCGCGCCAGCACCTTCAGCACCGGAAACATCCAGGCGCCGAAGCGACGCTTCTTCGGCGCGGCGGCGCGGCCCGAGCCCTTCGGCTTCACGATCGCCGGCGGTGCCATGTAGAACTCGAGCTTGAGGTCGCCTTCGAACTGCTCGGCCAGCTGCTTTTCGAAGCTGCCGTCGGTGAACAGGCGCGCCACCTCGTATTCGTCCTTGTAGGCCATGAGCTTGCGCATCTGCTCGGCGACGGCGCGAGTCAGCGGCAGCGCCGAGCCCGCACCAGCGACCACCTCTTCGCGTGCTCGCGCGGCATCGACCAGTCGCCGATACCGCTCGACGTAGCGCGCGTTCTGGTACGACTCGAGAAAACGCGACGAACGCTCGACCAGCTCGTCGAGCGTCTCGGCGTGCTGTGTGCGCGGGTCGGGCTCGTGCAGCAACTCGCGGCAGGCAACCGGGTCGGCCGCGGCCAACCGGCCGAGCGAGAACGCGGCCAGGTTGCTCTCGACGGCCACGCCGTTGAGCTCGATCGCACGGCGCATCGCCGCCAGGCCCACCGGCACCAGGCCGCGCTGCCAGGCGTAGCCCATGGCGACGATGTTCGAGACGATCGAGTCGCCGAGAAAGTCTTCGGCGAGCGTCTGCGCGTCCATCGTCTCGACGCGATCTTCACCAGCCGCGAACTCGATCTTCTCGAGCAGAGCCTCGACCTTCAGGCTGGCGTCGGGGTTCGACAGCGATTCCGCCACTGGAATCTCGTGCGTGTTGGCGAGCACGCGCGTCCGGCCGCGGCGCACCGTCTGCAAGGCATCGGCCGACGCGGCCACGACGACGTCGCAGGCGAGCACCGCATCGGCCTGTTGCGCGTCGATGCGCACCTGGTTGAGTGCCGCCTTGTCCTTGGCGAGGCGGACGAACGACAGCACCGAGCCGCCCTTCTGAGCGAAGCCCATGAAGTCGAGCACGCTCGCCGAGTGGCCTTCGAGGTGCGCCGCCATCGCGATGACGGCGCCGACGGTCACGACGCCCGTGCCACCGACGCCGGTGACGAGCAGGTCGTACGGCCCGGTCCAGGCGTGCAGCGCCGGCGTCGGAACCTTCTCGATCAGGGCCGCGAAACGTGCGGCGCCCGCGCCTTTCAGCGCCCCGGTGCGCTTGCGCAGCCCGCCGCCGACGACGCCGACGAAGCTCGGGCAAAAGCCCTGCGCGCAGGAATAGTCCTTGTTGCAGCTCGACTGGTCGATCTTTCTCTTGCGCCCGAGCGGCGTCTCGGTCGGCACGACGGCGACGCAGTTCGATTGCACCGAGCAATCGCCGCAGCCTTCGCAGACCTGGGTGTTGATGAAGAGCCGGCGCGCCGGGTCGACCAGCTCGCCCTTTTTCCGGCGCCGCCGCTTCTCGGCGGCACAGGTCTGCTCGTAGATCAGAATGGTCACGCCCTTCATCTCGCGCAGGCGCCGCTGCACGGCGTCGAGCTCGCCGCGATCGTGGAACTCGGTGCCCTTCGGGAAGCGGTCGTGGATGGCGTCGTACTTGGCGATGTCGTCGGAGAGCACGACCACCTGGGTCGCGCCTTCGGCCTCGACCTGGCGGGCGATGCCGTCGACGGAGATGCTGCCGTCGACCGGCTGGCCGCCGGTCATCGCCACCGCGTCGTTGAAGAGGATCTTGTAGGTGATGTTGGTCTTTGCGGCGATCGCCTGGCGGATCGCCAAATAGCCCGAGTGGTAGTAGGTGCCGTCGCCCAAGTTCTGAAAGACGTGCGGCACTTTCGTGAACTGCGAATGCGAGACCCAGTCGACCCCCTCGCCGCCCATCTGGATCAGGCCGGCGGTGTCGCGGTCCATCCACGAGGCCATGAAGTGGCAGCCGATGCCGGCCTGCGCGCGCGAGCCGTCGGGCACTTTCGTCGAGATGTTGTGCGGGCAGCCGGCGCAGAAGTACGGCAGCCGCTTGACGGAATCGCCGGAATTCGAGAGCAGCGACGGCACCGTGAAGTCGACCACGAGATGGCGCCGGTCGAGTGCCGGAAAGCGCGCCGCGAGCCAGCCCGCAACGATCTCGATGAGGCGCGACGGCCGCAGCTCGCCGAGCTCGGAAACAAGCGGCTTGCCGGCGACGTCGTGCTTGCCGATGATCGCTGGGCGCGCCGGCAAGTTGTAGAACAAATCACGTATCTGCGTCTCGACGACGGCGCCTTTTTCCTCGACGACGAGGATCTCGCCGAGGCCTTCCACAAATGCCTGCAGGCGCGTTGGTTCGAGCGGATACGACAGGCCCACCTTGTACAGGCGCACGCCCGCGACAGCGAGCGCGTCGAGCGAGATGTCGAGCCGGCGAAAAACCTCGAGCAGGTCGAGGTGGGCCTTGCCGCAGGTGACGATGCCGACCGTCGCGTCCTTCGACTCGACGACATGCCGGTCGATCGGGTTCACTTGGGCAAAGGCGCGCACCGCATCTAGCTTGGCGTGCAGGCGTTCTTCGATCTTCAGCGAAGGCAGGTCGGGCCAGCGGTAGTGCAGGCCCTCGGCCGGCCGCACGAAGCCGGTCGCGGCTTCGACCTCTTCCGGCGATTTCCAGGCGCCGACACGCGCGTTCGTCGCGTCGAGATCCACGGTCGAGCCGCTTTCCACCACTTCCGAAAGCGCCGTGAAGCCGACCCAGTTGCCCGAAAAGCGCGACAGCGCCCAGCCGTAGAGACCAAACTCCAGATACTCGGCGACGTTGGCCGGCGCCACCACCGGCATATGCCACGACTGCATCGTCACGTCGCTCTGGTGTGGCATCGACGACGAGACGCAGCCGTGGTCGTCGCCCGCGATCACGAGCACGCCGCCGTGCGGCGACGAGCCGTAGGCGTTGCCGTGCTTGAGGGCGTCGCCGGCACGGTCGACGCCGGGGCCCTTGCCGTACCACATGGCGAAGACGCCGTCGGCCGTGCGTTCGGGGTCCGACTCGACGCGCTGCGTGCCGAGCACCGCCGTGGCGCCGAGCTCTTCGTTGATCGCCGGCAGGAATTTCACCTTTGCCGCATCGAGCAGCTTGGCCGCCTTCCAGGCCTGCAGGTCGACCATGCCGAGCGGCGAGCCGCGATAGCCGCTGATGAAGCCTTGCGAGGCGACGCCGCGCGACGCATCGAGCCGAGACTGCATTAGCGGCAGGCGGATCAAGGCCTGCGTGCCGGTCAGGAAGACCGCGCCTTCACTAGCGGCGAGGTTGTCGCCGAGGCGGTAGTCGGGGCGAACGAGCGTGTCGGGCATGGCTGATCCGATCGAGCGGAAGCTGAGTCCGGAAATCTACGGGCGAAGCCGAGGAATGGGTTTCTTTGTTTGTCGCAAAATTAGCCATTCGTGGAATGAATACGTCAAATTCGAAGGAGAGGCAGCATGGTTGTTCTCGACCACAAGGACCACGCGATCCTCGGCGCCTTGCAGCGCGATTCGCGTCAGACCGTGCAGCAACTCGCCGCCGCCGTCGGCCTGACCTCGACGCCGTGCTGGAAGCGCGTCAAGGCGATGGAAGCGGCCGGCGTGATCCGCGGCTACGGCGCCGTGGTCGATCGCGAAAGCGTCGGCCTGGCCCTTTGCGTGCTCGCCGAGGTGAACCTGACGCAGCACACGGAAAGCACGGTGCGCGAGTTCGAGCGCGCCGTGGCCGCCTGCTCGCAGATCGTCGCCTGCTACAGCACGACCGGCGGCGCCGACTACTCGATCAAGGTGCTGGTGCCCGACATTCGCACCTACGAGACCTTCCTGCACGAGACGGCGTTTCGCCTGCCCGGCGTGACGCATATCCGCTCGAGCGTGGTGCTGAAGGAAGTGAAGGCCGAAGCCGGCGTGCCGGTGCCTATCGGATCCGGCGCAGGCGCGCCTCGAGCTGCTCGATCTCGTCCAGCAGGTCGAGCGCGAGCGCCACGCCGGGCGAGTTGATCTCGAGGTCGCGAGTAAGTCGCGCCGCCACGCGTACGCGCGTCAGTGCCCGGCCGCTGAAGCGCCATTGCTCGGGCGAGGCGCCGCTCGGCTGCAACACGCCTTCGCCGACCCAGAGCTCGATGTGCGCCTCGCTCAAGTGGCAGGCGCGACTGAGCTCGACGGTCGTCAGCGTCAGCTCTTCTTCGACGACGCTGCCGCGCAGCACGGAGGTTCCGGGTTCATCCATGGTTCAGCCTCCACGAAGGTGGCGAGGATCGAAATCGGCGAAGGCGCTGGCCATCGCGGTGTAGGCGTCGCGCTCTTTTTCGGTGGTCGCGGCCGGCAACGCGATGGTCAGGACGGCGTAGAGATCGCCGGCCGGGCTCTTGCCGCGCGCCGGCAATCCTCGGCCTTTCAGGCGAAGCTTGCGCCCGGCCGCCGAGCCTTTGGGAATCGTCAGCTGCACGGCACCTTCGGGCGTCGCCGCTTCCACGTTCGCGCCAAGCGCCGCTTCCCAGGGCGCCAGCGGCAAGTCGACGTAGACGTCGGCGCCGTCGAGGCGATAGCGCGGGTGCGGCTTGAACTCGATCTCGAGGTACAGGTCGCCGGCCGGCGCGCCGCCGCTGCCCGGCGCGCCCTGGCCCGACAGGCGCAGGTGCTGGGCGGCGCGAATGCCTTTCGGGATGTGCACGTCGAGCCGGCGCTCTACGAGGGTGACGCGACCGTCGGCGCCTTCCTTCGGCACGCGCAGCGAGATGCTGCGCTCGGCGCCGCGATAGGCGTCCTCGAGATCGATCAGCACTTTGGCATGGTGGTCTTCGCCCTGCATGGCGGCGCTGCGCCGCGGCCGGCCCGCGGCGCGGGCGCGGCCACCGAACAGCGACTCGAAGAAGTCGCTGGTGTCGAAGCCTTCGCCGCCGAACGAGCCGCCCGGTGCGTCACCGCCGCGGAACTCGAAACCGGCATCCCAGTTCGGCGGCGGCTGGAAGTCCTGGCCGGCCTTGAAGCCCTGGCCGACCTGGTCGTAGGCGGCGCGCTTCTCCGGGTCCTTCAGCACCTCGTTGGCTTCGTTGATGTCCTTGAACTTCGCCTCGGCGTCGGCCAGCTTGCTGACGTCGGGATGGTACTTGCGGGCGAGCTTGCGAAACGCCTGCTTGATCTCGTCCTGCGTCGCGGTGCGCGCCAGGCCGAGGGTTTGGTAGTAGTCCTTGTATTGCATCGTCGTGGTCAATGCGACCGCCCGGCAAGGGCCAGGTCGCGATCCGAAGCTGGGGGCGCCATCGGCCCGCCGCAAGCCGGCATGACCGGCTCGGTCGATGCCTGCAGCGTGACGTGGCCGATCGCGAAGCGCGACTGCATGCGCGCCGCGGCGGCGCGGAAGAACGCATCGTCGGGATGGCCGGCCGGCATGACGACATGCGCGGTGAGCACCACCTCGGTCGTGCCACTGGCCCAGACGTGCAGGTCGTGGACGCAGTCGACGCCGGGCAGCGCCTCGAGCTCGGCGCGCACGGCGTCGAGATCGATCGAGCTCGGCACGCCGTCGAACATGAGGTGCAGCGAGTCGCCGAAGAGCCGCCAGGTGCTGAGGAGGATCACGGCGGCGATGGCCAGGCTGGTGACCGGGTCGACCCAGAGCCAGCCCTGCCAGAGCACGAGCGCGCCGGCGACGACCACGCCGGCCGAGACCGCCGCGTCGGCCGCCATATGCAGGAAGGCGCCGCGGATGTTGATGTCGTCGTGGCGGCCGCGCATGAAGAGCAGCGCGGTGCCCAGGTTCACGACGATGCCGATCGCCGCGACCACCATCACCGTGTAGCCCTGCATCGGCTCGGGCGCGCTCAGCCGCAGGAACGCCTCCCAGGCGAGCGAGCCCATTGCCACCAGCAGCAGCACCGCGTTGAAGAAGGCGGCGAGGATCGACGCGCGCTTCCAGCCGTAGGTGTAGCGCGCATCGGGCCGCAGCTTGCCGGCCAGCGCGCCGCCCCAGGCCATCACGAGGCCGGCGACATCGCCGAGGTTGTGGCCGGCGTCGGCGAGCAGCGCGAGCGAGTTGACCTTCCAGCCGTAGAAGGCCTCGATCGCGACGAACAGGATGTTGACCGAGATGCCGATCGCGAAGGCACGGTCGAAGTTGGCCGGCGCCGGGTGGTGCGCGTGGCCGTGACCCGCATGGCCGTGCCCGGCGTGATCGTCGTGGTTGTGGTG
>JALYSL010000286.1 GCA_030854825.1 Pseudomonadota bacterium | reverse complement strand
GGCGCATCCCGCGCGGCGTGCTGCTGGTCGGGCCTCCGGGCACGGGCAAGACCTTGCTGGCCAAGGCGATCGCTGGTGAAGCCAAGGTGCCGTTCTTCTCGATCTCGGGTTCCGACTTCGTGGAAATGTTCGTGGGTGTCGGCGCCTCCCGTGTGCGCGACATGTTCGAGCAGGCCAAGAAGCACGCGCCCTGCATCATCTTCATCGACGAGATCGACGCTGTCGGCCGCCACCGTGGCGCCGGCCTCGGCGGCGGCAACGACGAGCGCGAGCAGACGCTCAACCAAATGCTGGTCGAGATGGACGGCTTCGAGACCAACGTCGGCGTGATCGTCATGGCCGCGACCAACCGGCCCGACATCCTCGATCCCGCGCTGCTGCGGCCGGGCCGTTTCGATCGCCAGGTCTACGTCTCGCTGCCCGACGTGCGCGGCCGCGAGCAGGTTCTCAACGTGCACATGAGGAAGGTGCCCGTCGGTCAGGACATTCGCGCCGACATCCTGGCCCGCGGCACGCCGGGCTTCTCGGGCGCCGATCTGGCCAACTTGGTCAACGAAGCGGCCTTGTTCGCGGCGCGGCGCAACGGTCGCGTGGTCGAGATGGTCGACTTCGAGCGGGCCAAGGACAAGATCATGATGGGCCCCGAGCGGAAGTCCATGATCATGCCGGAGGAAGAGCGCCGCAACACGGCGTATCACGAGTCCGGCCATGCGCTGGTCGCGCGTCTGCTGCCGAAGACCGACCCGGTGCACAAGGTGACGGTGATTCCGCGCGGTCGCGCACTCGGGGTAACGATGCAGTTGCCAGAAGGCGACCGTTACAGCCTCGACAAGGACCGGATGCTGTCGACGATCTCGGTGCTTTTCGGCGGCCGCATCGCCGAGGAGGTGTTCATGCACCAGATGACCACCGGCGCCAGCAACGACTTCGAGCGCGCAACCCAGATCGCCCGCGACATGGTCACGCGCTACGGCATGACCGACGAGCTCGGCCCGATGGTCTACGCCGAGAACGAGGGCGAGGTCTTCCTCGGCCGCTCGGTGACCAAGCAGGTCAACGTGTCCGAGCAGACGATGCAGAAGGTCGATTCCGAGATCCGCCGCATCATTGACGAGCAGTACGCCATCGCGCGCAAGCTCATCGAGGACAACAAGGACAAGATGCACGAGATGGCCAAGGCCTTGCTCGAGTATGAGACGATCGACGCCGACCAGATAGAGGACATCATGGGCGGCAACCCGCCGCGTCCGCCGAAGGACTGGCCGACGACTCCCGTCAAGCCGAGCAGCGGCGTTCCTCCAGTGACGCCGGGTAACGCGCCGGCGGCGGCCTGAGCGGCTCGACGCTGCGTTGAAGCGACGGGGCCTCGGCCCCGTTTTCATTGGTCATCATGATCTGGAAGACGACCCGTTTCGAGATCGACCTCGCGAAGCCGCGCGTGATGGGCATCGTCAACGTGACGCCCGATTCGTTCACCGACGGCGACCGAGCATCGACGCCGGCGCGGGCGCTGGCCACTTGCGAGCAGCTGCTCGCC
This sequence comes from Pseudomonadota bacterium, assembly GCA_030854825.1. The sequence continues at coordinate 2,236 of JALYSL010000286.1, read as the reverse complement.
GAAGGCGCCGACATCCTCGATCTCGGCGGCGAATCGAGTCGTCCCGGCGCCGAGTCGGTGAGCGTGGCGGAGGAGCTCAATCGCGTGTTGCCAGTGCTGCGTGAAGCGCTCCGGCTCGGTTGCCCGATCTCGGTCGACACGAGCAAGCCCGAGGTGATGCGCGCCGCGCTTGATCTCGGCGCCGACATCGTCAACGACGTCGCGGCGCTGCGCGTGCCCGGCGCTCTCGAGGTCGTCGCCGCGCATCCTTCGTGCGGCGTTTGCCTGATGCACATGCGCGGCACACCGGCGACGATGCAGTTCGACACGCACTACGACGATGTCGTGGTTGAAGTCGTCGATTTCCTGCGCGGGCGGATCGAGGTCCTGAGATCGGCCGGCATCGCCGGCCAGCGCATCGTCGTCGACCCGGGCATTGGTTTCGGCAAGAAGGCGCCGCAGAATCTGGAGTTGTTGAGGCGCGAGAGCGAACTGCTCGCGCTCGGCGTGCCGGTGCTGGCCGGCTGGTCGCGAAAGGCGACGCTGGCGCGGCTTGCCGGCGTCGCAGCCACGCCGCCGGTCGAGCGGTCGGCGGCGCAGCGCGCCACGCTCGACGCGGCGAGCGCCGTTGCGGGACTGCTTGCGGTGCAGCGAGGCGCGAGCATCGTCCGGGTGCACAACGTCGCCATGACCGTGGCCGCGCTTTCGCTCTGGACGTCGACCTGGGGCGAGCGTCGATAATTGGCGGCCACGGGTCACACGCGGCGATCCTCTTCGCCATTCATCACCAACGCATGAGCAGAACCTACTTCGGCACCGACGGCATTCGCGGCACGGTCGGCATCGCACCGATCACGCCCGATTTCATGCTGCGCCTGGGCCATGCCGTCGGCCAGGTGCTCAAGGTCAACGATCGGCATCCCACCGTCCTGATCGGCAAGGACACGCGTATCTCGGGCTACATGATCGAATCGGCGCTCGAGGCCGGCTTCGCTTCGGCCGGCGTCGACGTACTGCTCACCGGGCCGCTGCCGACACCCGGTGTCGCCTACCTGACGCGGGCCCTGCGGCTCAGCCTCGGCGTCGTCATCAGCGCCTCGCACAACCCGTTCGAGGACAACGGCATCAAGTTCTTCTCCGCCCGCGGCGAAAAGCTGCCCGATGCGTGGGAGCACGAGGTCGAGGCGGCGCTGGCTGCCGAGCTGCGCTGGGTCGGCTCGGTCGATCTCGGCAAGGCGCGTCGGCTCGACGACGCGAGCGGTCGCTACATCGAGTTCTGCAAGAGCACCTTCAGCAACGACCTGTCGCTGAAGGGCCTGCGCATCGTCGTCGACGCCGCGCACGGTGCGGCCTATCACGTCGCCCCGGATGTCTTTCACGAGCTCGGCGCCGAAGTGACGGCGATTGGCTGCCAGCCGGACGGCTTCAACATCAACGCCGGCTTCGGCGCGACGGCGCCGCAGGCGCTGGTCGACGCCGTGCGCTCGAATCACGCCGACTACGGCATCGCGCTCGATGGTGATGCTGACCGGGTGCAGGTCGTCGATGCGGCCGGCCGTCTCTACAACGGCGACGAGCTGCTCTATGTCCTGGCTACCGACCGACTGCGTCAGGGCGTCGCGGTGCCGGGCGTTGTCGGTACGCTGATGACGAATCTCGGCGTCGAGGTGGGTCTGCGCGAGCGTGGCATCGATTTCGTCCGCGTCGCCGTCGGCGACCGTTATGTACTGGAAGAGCTGCAGCGGCGCGGCTGGCAACTTGGTGGCGAGGGCTCGGGGCACTTGCTTGCGCTCGACAAGCACACCACCGGCGACGGCATCGTCAGCGCGTTGATGGTGCTGCAGGCCGTGGTGCGCTCGAAGCTACCGCTGGCCGAGCTGCTGGGCGACATTCGTCTCTATCCGCAAACGCTCATCAACGTTCGCATGAAGCAAGGCAAGCCCTGGCACCCGAGCGCGGAGCTCGACAAGCTTCGCGCCCGCATCGACGACGAGCTCGGCGCGACAGGTCGGGTTCTGATCCGCGCGTCGGGCACGGAGCCGGTGGTCCGCGTCATGGTCGAGGCCGCTGACGGTGCCGAAGGGAAGCGCTGCGCTGAGCGGCTGGCCGCGGCCGTCGCCTGACGGGGGGTCGTCTCGCGCAAGTCGGCGCGCACGGTCGCGGTCGTTTTCCATCCAAGGTTCGTCGCGGCCACGCCGCCTGGATGGCAGAACCGTGACAGTGGCTGCGTCGCCCGGGCTGCTGCCCGACGCTCGCG
>JALYSL010000281.1 GCA_030854825.1 Pseudomonadota bacterium | reverse complement strand
GCAGCGAGCTCGACGTGCCGTGCGGCATGAACGAGACCGAGAGCATCCAGAGCAGCGGAAAGAGGCTCACCGCCGCGAGCGCGCCGAGCAGGCCGTTGACAATCCACACAGCGAGGCGCGGCGTCATCGGCGCCCCGGCGCGTCGTGATCGAAGCGCAGCATCAGCCAGCTCGCGCCGAAGATGACGAGAAAGAGCAGGAACGCGATGGCCGAGGCGTTGCCCAGGTTCCACCAGCGGAAGCCCTCTTCGTACATGAAGTACAGCATGCTGAAGGTGCTGCGCAGCGGCCCACCCTGTGTCATCACGTAGGGCTCGGCGAAGAGCTGGAAATAGCCCGACACCGTGAGGACGCCGACGAGCACGAAGGTCGGCACCAGCATCGGCATCGTCACGTCGAAAAAGCGCCGCAGCGGGCCGGCGCCGTCCATGCGTGCGGCCTCGTAGAGCTCGCGGGGCACCGCCTGCAATGCGGCCAGAAGAATGATCATGTTGTAGCCGAAGTTCTTCCATGCAGCGAACAGGATGATCGCCGGCATCGACCAGTGCGGATCGCCGAGCCAGTCGAGCGGGGCGATGCCGATGTCGGCGAGCGCCTGGTTGACGAGGCCGTAGCGCGTGTGCAGCAAGTAGCGCCAGATCACCGCCACGGCGACGACCGTCGTGACGACCGGCGCGAACAGTGCCGTGCGAAAGAACGGTTGCCATCGGGCGAAGCGTGATTGCAGCAGCAGCGCCGCAAGCAGCGACAGGGCGAGCGACACCGGCACGCCGACAACGACGAAGTAGAGCGTGTTGCCCAGCGCCTGCCAGAAGAGCGCAGTCTGCAGGAGCCGCGCGTAGTTCTGCAGGCCGACGAAGCGAACGGTCGACAGGTCGGCCAAAGCGTAGAGATCGAAATCGGTCAGGCTGAGGGCCAGGCCGGCGACCACCGGTAGCGCGAAGAACAGCGCGATCACCAGCAGGGCCGGGCCGGCCAGAACCCAGGCCGCTGCCCCTTGCTTCGTCATCGGCGCGCGCCCGGCTTGCGGCCGGTCCCGCCAAGCGGGGCGGAGCGCCCGAGAGGCCCGATAGCGTCTCTTCGTGGCCCTGGGAGCGGCCGTGGGAGGGCGCTCATGCCTGCCTGTCGCGCAGCCAGCGGCGCTTTTCGAGCACCGCATCGACCCAGCTGTCGAGCTGCAGACAAGCCGCCTCGGCGTCTTGCGTGCCTCGCACGACGCGCTCGGCCGTCAGCTGCATTTCCTGGAAGATGCGCTCCCACTCGGGGATTTTCGGCGCCGCACGCACGCGCTCCAGCTGCTGCAGGAAGGCCTGCGACGGTGGGTCCTCGGCGAGCGCTGGCGCTCGCCAGGCGCTGCGCCGTGGCGGCAGGTCGCCGGTGAGAGCGTGGAATCGCTGCATCGTTTCGGGCTCGCTCAAGAAGGTGATCAGCTTCCAGGCCGCGTCTTTGCGCCGCGAGCTCTTGAAGATGACGAGGCTCGAACCGCCGGCCGTCGACACCCCGGGCCCGTCGGGGCCGGGCAAGGGCGCCGCGGCCCAGTCGCCTTGCCGTTCCTCGGGCAGGCGACGGCGGAACTCGCCGATGTTCCAGGGGCCGGTGATGTAGAAGGCGAACAGACCGCGGGCGAATTCATCCCACACGTTGGAGATCTGCGTGTTGGTCATCAGCGGTGCGAGCCCGTCGCGAAAGATGCTGGCGTAGAAATCGAGTGCACGCCGAAACGGCGGCCGGGCGAACGCGCCGCGCGTGTCGTCGTCGGCAAGCAGCGCGCCTTGCTGCAGCGACAGCGCAAAGAGCGGCTCGGGCTCGTTCAGCGGCAGCAGCGCGCCGTAGTGGCCGGCGCCGCCGAGCCGCACGATGTCTTGCATCGCGGCGCGCCATTGGCCCCACGTCTCAGGCGGCCGTGCGTGGCCGGCTGCGCGCAGCAGGTCGGTGCGGTAGAAGAGGAGGCGCGTGTCCACGTACCACGGCAGGCCGAGCAGTCGGCTGCCTGTGCCGGCGGGCATGAGATTGGTATCCAGGATGCCGGGGAAGTAGTCGTCGCGTGGAATGCTCGCCGCGGCCACGCGCTCGTCGAGCGGCTCTAGCGCACCGAGCGCGCTGAATTCCGGCAGCCACGTATTGCCGAGCTGGCACACGTCGGGCAAGGCGTCGCCGGCGAATGCGGTCAGCAGCTTTTCGTGCGCCGCCGTCCAGGGCAGCTGCTGGACGCGAACCTGCACGCTCGGGTGACGTGCGTGAAACGCCGCGAGCAGATCGACGACGACTTCGGCCTCGCGACCCATGGCCCAGAAATCGAGCGACCCGTCGCGATCGGCAGAACGGCCGCAGCCCGCGAGCGTGCCGGCCAGCGCCATGGCACTGCGGCCAATCTGCCGCAGCGCGTCGCGACGCGTTTCCTCGCAGCCCGCCGAGGCTGCGCCGCGCGGCATCAGGCCGCCTTGTCGAGCCAGCCGCCGCTGAATCCCGCGCGTGCCAAGCCGCGACGCAGCGGCGCGCAGCGGCGCATGTCATCCCAGACGAGCTGGTTCCTGTAGTTGCAGATCATGGCGAGGATCGGGCCTTGGT
>JALYSL010000270.1 GCA_030854825.1 Pseudomonadota bacterium | reverse complement strand
ATGGCTCGACCGGCATCCTTGGCGTCAGCGAAGCCGTTGCTCTGCAATAGCACGCGGCCTTTGGTGCCGATCAACTTGAAGTAGAACTTCCCGTCGGCATCGCGGTATTGCCTGAAGCCGGGTTCGGTCGCGGCTTTCCGCGTCGGCTTTGTCGAACTCCTTTTGGTCGGCTCGCCGCCGGTCATCGTCGAATCGAGGCGACGCAGACCCACGGCCTGCCGCAACTCGGCGATGAAGGGTCGAGCGATCGCACGAGCCCTTTCGGCGCCGGCGCGCAGCGTGAGTTCGATGTGTGCGGGCTGCGCCATCAACGCGTCGTATCGCTCCCGCATCGGTGCGATCTCGCCGTCGATGCGTTCGAACAGAAGCTGCTTCGCATCACCCCAGGCGATGCCTTCGGCGAAGCTCTTGCGCAGCGCCTGCGATTCTTCGGCGCTGGCAAAAGCCTGATAGATCTGGAACAGCGCCGAGCCTGCGGTGTCCTTCGCCTCTCCCGGCGCGCGCGAATCGGTGACGATCCCCGCGATCAGCTTTCGTAGCGACTCGCGTGGCGCGAACAGCGGGATCGTGTTGTCGTAGCTCTTGCTCATCTTGCGGCCGTCGAGGCCCGGCAGGGTAGCCACGGATTCCTCGGTTTCGGCGGCCGGCAGCACGAAATGCGCTCCGTAGACGCGATTGAAGCCTTGCGCCAGGTCGCGCGCCATCTCGATGTGCTGAACCTGGTCGCGCCCGACCGGCACCTTGTGCGCGTTGAACAGCAGGATGTCGGCAGCCATCAGAACGGGATACATGAACAGGCCGACGCTGATGCCGGCGTCCGGGTCGGTGCCGGCGTCGGTATTCCTGTCCACCGCGGCCTTGTAGGCGTGTGCGCGATTCAGCAGGCCCTTGCCTGCGACGCAGCTCAACAGCCAGGTCAGTTCGGCGATCTCCGGGATGTCGGATTGGCGATAGAACACGACGCGATCCGGATCGAGCCCGGCTGCCAGCCAGGTCGCGGCGATCTCGAGAGTCGAGCGCCGGACCCGCTCCGGCTCGGCGATCTTGATGAGCGCGTGGTAGTCGGCCAGAAAGTAGAAGCTCTCGGTGCCGGTCATCCGGCTCGCGCGCACCGACGGCCGCACCGAGCCGACGTAGTTGCCCAGATGCGGGGTGCCTGACGTGGTGATGCCGGTCAGCCAGCGCACCGCTGGCGACTGATGGCCGACCTCCAGCAAGACAGGCTCCTATTTCTTCGACTTTAAATAAGCCGACGACGGATCACGTTGACGGCGAGCTCGGCGAGCACGACGACCGCAAGGATCATCACCAGGATGAGCGCGACACGATTCCACTGGAAGAAGTCCATCGAGTTCTGCAATGCCACGCCGATCCCTCCTGCACCGACGAGCCCGAGCACGGCCGATTCGCGCACGTTGATGTCCCAGCGTAGCAGCACCAGGGACCAGAACGCCGGCTTGACCTGGGGCCAGTAGCCCTTGAGCAGGATGCTGAGGCGGGGCGCGCCCACCGCACGAAGCGCCTCGACGGGCCCGCGATGACATTCCTCGAGCGACTCGGCGAAAAGCTTGCCGACGAAGCCGATCGACCGAAAGGCGATCGCCATCGTGCCGGCCAGTGCACCGGGGCCGAAGATGGCGACGAACAGCAGCGCCCAGACGAGCGAGTTCACCGAGCGCGACGCCACCAGGATGAAATGGGCAAGCCAGTTGAGCGCGGGCAGGCGCGTGATGTTGCGCGCGGCCATGACGCCCACCGGCAGCGCCATCAGCAACGTGATCAGCGTACCGAGCGAGGCGATGTTGAGCGTCTCGAGCATCGCCGCACCCGCGCCACGCCGGTATTCCGCGTAGTCGATGGGCCACATGCGCTTGAGCAGATCGGCCATCTGCGTCGGCGCGTCCGTGAGGAATTCCGGAATGATCTCGACCGTGCGAAGCGACGCGACGAGCGCGGCGACAACCGCGAAGTAGACGCAGAAGCGGGCGATCCGCTGGCGCGGCGTGAAACGCGACCACTCGCGCTCGGCCGCATTGCCGATGCCGGCCGTCTGCACGCTCACAGGAAGGTCCGCCGCAACACCTGGGAGAACAGCTCGGCCAGCATCACCAGCGCAATGATCGAAAGCAGCAGCGCGCAGACGAACGCATAGTCGAAGCGCTGGAACGCGGTGAACAAGGTGCCGCCGATGCCGCCCGCGCCGACGATTCCGACCATCGTCGAATTGCGCACGTTCGAGTCGAGCTGGTAGAGCGAAAAGCCGGTGAACCGGGCGTTGACCTGCGGCAGCACGCCGTAGATGACGATGTGCAGGAAACCCGCGCCCGTGGCACGGACGGCTTCCACCTGCTTGAGCGAGATCTCCTCGATCGCCTCGGCGAACAGCTTCGACACGAAGCCGATCGAGGCGACGATGAGCGCCAGGATTCCCGGTGCCGCGCCGAAGCCGATGGCCTTGACGAAGAGAATGGCGACGATGACCGGATGAAACGACCGGCACAGGGCGATGAAGAGCCGCGTGATCGCGGCGACCCAGGTCGGCATCAGATTGCGCGCGGCAAGAAAGCCCAGCGGCAACGAGAGGACGACGCCGAACACCGTGGCGATGACCGCGATCTGGACGCTCTCGACGACTCCTTGCAGCAGCAGCGACCAGCGATGGAAATCGGGCGGCACCATCTGCGACAGCAGCCGCGCGCCCTCGTGGAGGCCGATCAGGAAGCGCGCCCAGGTGAGATCGAGTTGCGCGACGGCGTAGACGACGTAGGCCAGCACGACGAGGGCCACGGCGCGCGCCGTCCAGTCGATCGGAAACGGGTTTCGAACGAATGTGGCCGGCGCGCCGCCCGGAGAGCCGCCGATCCGCTCCGCGCCGGCCGTCATAGCCAGTCCTCGCCGCCGTAGATGAACTTGAGCTTGCTCTCGGTGAGTTCGTCGGGCTTGCCGTCGAACACGATCGCGCCTTCCTTCATGCCGATGATGCGTTCGGCGAAACGGCGTGCGAGCTCGACGTTGTGGATGTTGACCATGACCGGAATGGCCAGCTCGCGACCGAGTTCCGCGATCAGTTCCATGATCTCCACCGCCGTGCGCGGGTCGAGCGACGAGGTCGGCTCGTCGGCGAGCAGGAGCGCCGGCCGCTGCATCAGCGCACGCGCGATTCCCACCCGCTGTCGCTGCCCGCCCGAAAGCGCATCGGCACGCTGGGCGTACTGGGCGGCCAGACCGACGCGGTCGAGCAGCCGGAATGCATCGGCGACATCTTCGCGCGGGTACTTGCGCATCCACGCCTTCCAGACGGACACATAGCCGAGCCGCCCGCTCAGCACGTTTTCCATCACCGTCAGCCGCTCGACGAGGTTGTATTCCTGGAAGACCATGCCGATGCGCCGGCGTGCGTGGCGCAGCGCCGTGCCGCTGAGACGGGCGAGATCCTCGCCATGGAACAGCAGGCGCCCCGACGTCGGCTCGACCAGCCGGTTGATGCAGCGGATCAGCGTGCTCTTGCCGGTGCCCGACGGACCGATGATCGCCGTCAGCCCGCGCGACGGGATGACGAGGTCGATGCCGCGCAGGACCGGCTTGCCCCGCGAATATTCCTTGTGGAGGCCCTCGATGGCAAGGGCGGTGCCGCCCGCGCCGCTGCCGGCCGGCACGACGGTGTCGCTCAACACGCCGCTATTCGGCCCGTCAGGGCTTCTTCTTCTTGGCGAGCGCCTCTTCTTCCTTCTTCGCCTCGCTGTCGAACGCCGCACGATCGTAAGGCGCACCTGTGGCATCGGCGATCTTTCGAATCACGGCCCAGTCCTTCTTGTAG
>JALYSL010000253.1 GCA_030854825.1 Pseudomonadota bacterium | reverse complement strand
CTTGCGTCGCGGCCGCGGCAAGCAAACTGGCGAGCAGCCCCTGGCCACAGCCGATGTCGAGAACGCGGCTGCTCGGCCCGACCAGGCCACGCCCGATCAGATGATGAAACACCGGATCCCAGCGCAGCTTGCCGCGCGCGAAATGCAGCGCGAAGCGACCGCCTCGCGCATACGGTGCACTGGCCGTCTCGACGAGCGTGCGCCAGGCCGGCGCGCTGGCGTTCACGTGGTCGCCACGCTCAGCGCGGTATCGCCCGCCGCATCGAAGGCCGCCGGCAAGGTCACCGGGCACGCACCCGCGCTGGCGCAGCGTTGGAGCAGGGGCGGCAACACGTCCAGGATGACCGGTTGTCCGGCGGTTGTACGCGCCGCGTTGCCATCGTGAAGGAGCAGGATGTCGCCGCCGGCCAGCCCCGTGGCGAGGCGAGCCAGCACCTGGCCCGGGTCGCGCCGCACCGTGTCGAAGCCGCGCCGTGTCCAGCTCACGAGCTCGAGCTCGAGGTGTTCGAGCACCGGCGCCAGAAACGGATTGCGCAGACCCGCCGGGGCGCGAAAGAAGCGAGGCGCGACGCCGGTGATATCGGCAAGCCTCGACTGCGCCGCGCCGATCTCGCGCGCCATCGCGGCCGGCCCGAGCAGCGAGAAGCGATGCGAATGGACGTTGCTGTGGTTTTGCACGCTGTGGCCACGAGCGACGATCTCTCGGCACAAGGCCGGCGCCAGCGCGGCCGCGTCGGCGATGGCGAAGAAAGTGGCGTGAGCGGCGTGGGCGTCGAGGATGTCGAGCACCGCCGGTGTGACCTCGGCGTCGGGCCCATCGTCAATCGTGATCGCGACCTCGCCGCGCGCCGCGGCCGCCGCTGGCAGCTTGGTCCAGTTGCGGCCGAGCCAGCTCGAACGCGGCCAGAGCCCCGCGCCCGTCAGCAGCAGGTGATTGGCGACGACCGCGCCTAGCGCCCACGGCCACGCCGCGGGCACAGCGAGGGCTGCGATCCCGGCGCCGGCGTGGCAGGCAAGGCTTGCCTTCGCGTAGGTGGGCCATCGCGACATGTGGCGTGAGCGCTCGGCCTGCTCGAGCCCCCGGGTCGGATGGCGATTCATGGCGCGTCGAGTTTCCCATAGGCCACTGCCGGCGCCGTTCGGGCAATGAAGGCGGCTGAGAAGATCAGGCAAAGCAGGGTGCCTGGCGCGACCACTTCACCGACCGCTTGCAGCACCGGAATGCGCGACGTTGCAAGCAGGCCGAAGGAAATCACGGTGGTCAGGTTGGCGAGCAGCAGCGAAGCCAGCGTGTCTTCCTCGACGTCGCGCCGGCGCAGGTGATCGAAGAAGAGCGCGTAGTTCGAGCCTATCGCCATCGTCAGCAGCAGACCGACCAGGTGCAGGATGCCGAGCGCCGTGCCGCTCGCGGCGAGCACGCCGAGAACGATCAGCATGGCCGCGACCAGCGGCCGCAGGACGCTGACGAGCCGCCGCGCATGGCGCAGGTAGATCGCCAGCAGGGCGATGACGGCGAGGGCGCCGAGACCCGCCTGCCACATCGCCTGGTGAAGATAGCGGGCGTAGAGCGCGTCGAGCTCGACCTTGATGCCGACCAGCTGGACGCCGCCCATGCCGGCGAGCGCGGCGCGCAGGCGCGGCGCATCGATCGGTCGGCCGTCGACCGGCTGCAGGTTGAGAAGCGCACGCCACGGCCGGATCGCGTCGCCGCGCAGCAGCAAGGCGTCCACCGCAGTGGCGAGTGGCGTGCCGTCGAGCGCGGCGCGATCGAACGGCGCACTCAGCCGCGCCGCCGCTACATCGTCGAGGAAGGACCGAAGGCGATCGGCCGGCAAGGGGCCGCCGTCGGTGGCAGCGGCGAGTCGCGCAGCGAGCGTCGCTGAATCCGGCAGCGATTGCAGGCGCGAGCGTTGTGTGGCTGCGCTCGGCAGGAAGCGCGCCGGCGAGTCGTAGCCAGAGATCACTCCGGCACGAACAAGCTCGTCGAGGCGCGTGCCGACCGCTTCGGCGGCGCTCAGCACGCCGGCCTCGTCGGCCGCCGAGACAGCCACCAGCGTGCCGGCGTCGGGCGCACCGACATCGCTGCGCAAGGCAGCGTCGAGCCGCAGGTCGGCGGCGGCGATCGGACTCAGATCGTTCAGCTGGCCGCGCCAGGGCGTCGGCAGGAAGACGAGGGCCAGCGCCGCAACGACGGCCAGGGCGACGAAGGCCCGACGCCATCGCGGCAGCGCCACG
>JALYSL010000247.1 GCA_030854825.1 Pseudomonadota bacterium | reverse complement strand
GCGCAGCGTCTCGCGAACGGCGTCGAGGAAGCTGCCCTGGCCGAACGCGATGTCGTTGCTGCCCGCGAATTGATAGAACTCGAAGGTCGCGAGCATCGTCGTCTCGTTGGAGAACAGGTGCGTCGAGAGGACGTCGGAGACGGCGGGGAAAACGAGGCAAAGGCCGAGCAGCGCGAGCAATACCGCATCGGGCACGCGGCGAATCGCCAGCAGCATGAAGCCGAGCACCGCGTAGGCGACGAGCACATCGCCCATCCACAGCAAAGCGGCGTGGAGCAAGCCGATCGCGAACAGCACCGTCAGCCGCCGCACGTAGACGAGCGTGGCCTGCTGCGGATCGGCCCGTTCGAGCCGGCCGAGTTGCAGGGTGAAGCCGATGCCGAAGACCATGCCGAACATCAGGTTGAACTTGCCGGCGAAGAGCAGCTCACGCAGCGCGACGACGACGCCGTCCAGGTTGCCGCTTTCGGCCGGCGACGGCGTGAAGATCGAGTGCGCGAAGCTCGGCATGTTCATAATGAAGATGCCCAGCAGCGCGAAGCCGCGCAGCACGTCGAGAACCTCGATCCGGTGGGCCGCGGGCAAGGGCTCCTGAGGCTTCGGCAGCGCGATGCGGTTCTCGTCGTTCACGGCCGCGACGGTATCAAACCTCGCTGCCGCGCCGCTTCATCTTCGATCGAAAGGTTCGTTCATGTTCGACACCGCCATCGCCGGCAGCCTGCCCAAGCCGTCTTGGCTTGCCGAAACCGAAAAGCTCTGGCCGGAGTGGAAGGCCCGGGGTGCCGATCTCGAGCAGGCCAAGGCCGACGCGACGCTGCTCTGGCTGAAGGTGCAGGAAGACGCCGGCCTCGACATCGTCGGTGACGGCGAACAGTCACGCCAGCACTTCGTGCACGGCTTTCTGGCACGGGTCGAGGGCATCGACTTCGAGCACAAGGTCAAGATGGGCATCCGCGACAACCGCTACGACGCGATGGTGCCGCAGGTGGTCGGGCCGTTGCGCCTCGCCGGCCGGGTGCACGCCACAGAGGCGCGCCTGGCGCGCCGGCACACCGCGAAGCGCCTGAAGTTCACGTTGCCGGGGCCGATGACGATCGTCGACACCGTCGCCGACCGCTTCTACGGCGAAGGCAAAGCGGGCCGGATCAAGCTGGCGTTCGCCTTCGCCGAGCTGCTCAACCAGGAAGCGCGGGCGCTCGAGGCCGACGGCGTCGATGTCGTTCAGTTCGACGAGCCGGCATTCAACGTCTACATGGCCGATGCGGCAGAGTGGGGCGTCGCCGCGCTCGAGCGCGCCGTCGAGGGCCTGCACTGCAAGACGGCGGTGCACATCTGCTACGGCTATGGCATCAAGGCCAACATCGACTGGAAGGCAGCGCTCGGCGGCGAATGGCGCCAATACGAGCAGGTGTTCCCGGCCCTCGCGAAGAGCTCGATCGACCAGGTCTCGCTCGAATGCATCCATTCGCACGTGCCGCCTGACCTGATGCGCCTGCTCGATGGCAAGGAGGTGATGGTCGGCGTGATCGACGTCGCCTCCGATGTGATCGAGACACCCGAAGAGATTGCGGAGACTATCGGCAAGGTGCTGCGCTTCGTGCCGAAAGAGCGACTCATCGCCTGCACGAACTGCGGTCTGGCGCCGATGCGCCGGGAGGTGGCCGAGGCCAAGCTCGCGGCCCTCGGCAAGGGCGCGGCGCTGGCGCGCCAGCGCTTCGCGTGAGGGGGCCATGAGTCGCCCGCCGTTCACCGCGCCGATCACGCCACCGGATCGAGTCGCTCCGGCGCTGCGCGACGCCGGCCACGCGGTGCTCGATCCGCGCGGCTTCGCTTCGCTGACGTCGACCTCGACCCTCGACTTCGATGCGCTGCGCCCGACCTGGAGCGATCTGCCTCTCGACGACTATCTTCGCGACGGTGGTCACTATCGGCGGCGGCGCCATTCGTGCTTCGTCGTGCGTGCAAGCGACATCGAAGCCGTGCCGCATCGCGCCCACTGGCAACCGCTCGAATACAACGC
>JALYSL010000222.1 GCA_030854825.1 Pseudomonadota bacterium | reverse complement strand
CGCGCTGGGACAAGCTGGTCGACGAGGTCGAGCACCCGCAGCACGAGGTGACGATCGCGATGTGCGGCAAGTACGTCGACCTGTCGGACTCGTACAAGTCGCTCAACGAGGCGCTGCGCCACGCCGGCATCCACAACCACGCGCGGGTGAAGATCGAGTACATCGACTCCGAAGATCTGACGGCGACGAGCGTCGCCAACCTGTCGCGCTTCGACGCGATCCTGGTACCGGGCGGCTTCGGCAAGCGCGGCGTCGAAGGCAAGATTCTGGCGGCGCAGTACGCCCGCGAGAAGAAGATTCCCTACCTCGGCATCTGCCTCGGCATGCAGGTGGCGACGATTGAGTACGCGCGGCACAAGGCCGGCCTCGCCGGCGCGAATAGCACCGAGTTCGATCCGCTCGCCGAACACCCGGTGATCGCGCTGATCGACGAATGGGAAGATCCCGACGGCTCGGTGCAGAAGCGGACCGCGCAGTCCGATCTCGGCGGCACGATGCGCCTCGGTGCGCAAAGCGCCGACGTCAAGCCCGGTACGCTGGCACACGAGATCTACGGCAGCGTGGTCACCGAGCGGCATCGCCATCGCTACGAAGCCAACGAGAACTACCTCGAACGCTTGACGGAGGCCGGCCTGGTGATTTCGGCGATCACCCAGCGCGAGAAGCTGACCGAGATCGTCGAGCTGCCGCAGAGCATGCACCCGTGGTTCATCGGCGTGCAATTCCACCCCGAGTTCAAGTCGACGCCGTGGGGCGGCCACCCGCTCTTCAAGTCCTTCATCCACGCGGCGCTCGAGCACCAGGCGACGCGTAGCGAAAAGGTGGCCGCTTAGATGGAACCCCCACGCTCGCTGCCCCCCGCGGGGGCGACGGCACCCTTGGGAACGGCCCGGCGGGCGCCGCGATGAAGCTTTGCGGCTTCGACGCCGGACTCGCACATCCGCTGTTTCTCATCGCCGGCCCGTGCGTGGTCGAGTCCGAGCAATTGCAGATGGACGTGGCCGGCCGGTTGAAGGAGATGACCACCGCGCTGGGCATTCCCTTCATCTTCAAATCGAGCTACGACAAGGCGAACCGCTCGAGCGACGCGTCGTTTCGTGGCCCGGGCATGGCCAAGGGGCTCGAGATCCTCGCCAAGGTCAAGCGCGAGCTCGGCGTGCCGGTGCTCACCGACGTGCATCGCGAAGACGAGATCGAAGCGGTCAGCGCGGTCGTCGACGTCCTGCAGACGCCGGCGTTCCTCTGTCGGCAGACCGATTTCATTCGTGCCGTCGCGCAGAGCGGCAAGCCCGTGAACATCAAGAAGGGTCAGTTCCTCGCCCCGCACGACATGATCAACGTGCTCGACAAGGCCCGGGCCGCGGCGCGAGAAAAGGGCCTCTCCCAAGACCGCTTCATGGCCTGCGAGCGCGGCGCGAGCTTCGGCTACAACAACCTCGTCTCCGACATGCGCAGCCTGGCGATCATGCGCGAGACGAAGGCGCCCGTCGTCTTCGACGCAACGCATTCGGTGCAGTTGCCCGGCGGCCAGGGAACCTCGTCGGGCGGGCAGCGCGAGTTCGTTCCGGTCCTCGCGCGCGCCGCCGTCGCGGTCGGCGTTGCCGGCGTGTTCATGGAGACACATCCGGATCCGAACAAGGCACTGTCGGACGGACCGAACGCCGTGCCGCTCAAGCACATGAAGACGCTGCTCGAACAGCTCGTTGCGCTCGATCGCGTCGCCAAGTCGCGGCCTTTCGCCGAAGACGACTTCGACGCCTGACATGTTTGCCCCCACGCTCACTCCGTTCGCCGCCCCCGGAGGGGGCGTTCAGCCGGCTTGGAAACGGCCCGGCGCCGACCGACCATGAGCGCCTACATCATCGCCAACGTCACGGTCACCGTCGCAGTGCAGTACGAGATCTACAAGAAGCTGTCGTCGCATGCAATGGCGGTGCACGGGGCCGAGCCCTGCGTGCGCGGCGGCGCCGTCGAGGTGCTCGAGGGCGACTGGCTGCCCGATCGCCTCGTTGTCCTGAAGTTCGCCGATCTCGCGGCAGCCCATGCCTTCAACGATTCACCCGAATACGCCGAGGCGCGCCGGTCGCGCCAGGGCGCCGCGACGATGCGCATGATCGTCGTGCAGGGAACCTGATCCGAATTTTTCAAGGAAAAGCATGAGCGCCATCGTCGACATCGTCGGCCGGGAAATTCTCGACAGCCGCGGCAACCCGACCGTCGAGTGCGACGTGCTGCTCGAATCGGGCACCATGGGTCGCGCCGCCGTGCCGTCGGGTGCGTCGACTGGCTCGCGCGAGGCGATCGAGCTGCGCGACGGCGATACCGCCCGCTACGGCGGCAAGGGCGTGTTGAAAGCGGTGGAGCACGTCAACACCGAAATCAGCGAAGCGGTGCTCGGCCTCGATTCGAGCGAACAGGCCTTCCTGGACCGCACGCTGATCGACCTCGACGGCACCGACAACAAGAGCCGGCTCGGCGCCAACGCCACGCTCGCAGTCAGCATGGCCGTGGCGCGCGCCGCCGCCGAAGAGTCGGGCCTGCCGCTCTACCGCTACTTCGGCGGCTCGGGCGCGATGCTGATGCCGGTGCCGATGATGAACGTGGTCAACGGCGGTGCCCACGCCAACAACAACCTCGACCTACAGGAGTTCATGATCATCCCGGTCGGGGCGCCCTCGTTTCGCGAAGCCATGCGCTACGGCTCGGAGGTCTTTCACGCGCTGAAGAAGATCATCGACGGGCGCGGCATGAGCACGGCGGTGGGCGACGAAGGCGGCTTCGCGCCGAGCGTCGCCAGCCATGAAGCCGCCATCCAGATGATCCTCGAGGCGATCGAGAAGGCGGGCTACCAGGCCGGCTCGCAGATCGCGATCGGCCTCGACTGCGCCGCCAGCGAGTTCTACAAGGAAGGCCAGTACCGGCTCGATGGCGAAGGGCTCACGCTCGCGCCAGGCGAATGGATCGACATGATGGCGAGCTGGGTCGACAAGTACCCGATCATCTCGATCGAAGACGGCATGGCCGAAGGCGACTGGGACGGCTGGAAGGCGCTCAACGATCGGCTCGGCGCGCGTGTACAGCTCGTCGGCGACGACATCTTCGTCACCAACCCGAAGATCCTGAAGGAAGGGATCCAGAAGAAAGTCGCCAATTCGATCCTGATCAAGATCAACCAGATCGGCACGCTGACCGAAACCTTCGCGGCGATCGAGATGGCCAAGCGGGCCGGCTGGACTTCGGTGATCAGCCATCGCTCGGGCGAGACCGAAGACGCGACGATCGCCGACATCGCCGTCGGCACCAACGCCGGCCAGATCAAGACCGGGTCGCTTTCCCGCTCCGACCGCATGGCCAAGTACAACCAGCTGCTGCGTATCGAGGAAGACCTGGGCGACGTCGCCGCGTATCCGGGCCGCTCCGCCTTTCATCAGCTGGCCTGAGGACAGCGGAGCGTCGCAATGAGGTTCGTCACGCTGGCTCTGGTCGTGCTGCTGGCGCTGGTCCATGCCGAGCTCTGGTTCGGCAAGGGCGGCGTGCCGCGCATGCTGGAGCTGCGCTCGAAGCTGGCGGCGCAAGAGGCCGTCAATGACATCGCGCGCAACCGCAACACCCAGCTGGCGGCCGAGGTCAACGACCTCAAGGAAGGCCTGGAGATGGTCGAGGAAAAGGCGCGCTCCGAGCTCGGCATGATCAAGCCCGACGAGATCTTCGTCCAGCTCTCCACGCCACGGCGTTGAACGCGTTGCTCGCCGCGGCGGCGCCGCTGTTCGCGAGCGCGTTCGTCCTCTGGGGCAGTGCCGTCACCTGGCTCGAGATCGTCGCCTTCGTGCTGGCGATCGTCATGGTCGTCTGCAACATGCGTGTCGATCCGCTCGGCTGGCCGCTCGCCATCGTCAGCTCACTGCTCTATTTCCTGCTCTTCTGGAGAAGCCGCCTCTACGGCGACGCCAGCCTGCAGATCTTCTTCGCGCTCGTCGCGTTCTGGGGCTGGTGGCAATGGCTGCGCGGCACCGACGAAGCCGGTCATTCGCTGCGCGTCCACCGCCTCGGCCGGCGCGGTCGCTGGATCGCCCTGGGCGTGCTGGCGCTCGCCTGGCCGGCGACGGGCCTCTTCCTGCGCCGCTTCACCGACACCGACGTGCCCTGGTGGGACGCCTTTCCGACCGCAACGAGCGTCATCGGCCAGTGGTTGCTCGGCCGCAAATACATCGAGAACTGGCCGACCTGGCTGGTCGTCAACATCGTCGGTGTCGCGCTGTTCGCCTACAAGGGCCTCTGGCTCACGGTCCTGCTCTACGCGATCTTCGTCGTCATGTCGGCGATGGGCTGGCGCGCCTGGCAACGCCTGCAGATCGCGCCGTCGTGAGCCCTCCGTTCGTCATCGGCTTGCTCGGCGCCGAAAGCACCGGCAAGACGACGCTGGCCAGCGAGATCGTCGCCGCGATGGCAGCACGCGGGCGGCGAGTCGCCCGTGTCGACGAAGCGCTGCGCGAGTTCTGCATCGAGCATGCGCGTACGCCTCGCCCCGATGAACAAGCCGGCATCGCCGTCGAACAGGTGCGCCGGATCGACGCCGCCGCCGTCGCTGCCGACGTCGTCGTCGCCGATACGACGGCGCTGATGATCGCCATCTACAGCGACTTCGTCTTCGCCGATCGCAGCCTCTACGCCAGCGCCGAGGCAGCGCAGCGCCGCATCGATCTGACTCTCTTGACGGCGCTCGACCTGCCGTGGCGTGCCGACGGCCTGCAGCGCGACGGCGAGCACGTGCGCGAGCCGATCGACGCACTCATTCGTGCGGCGCTCGGCCGCGCCGGTGTAGCTTTCGCCATGGTGTCGGGAAGCGAAGGCTTGCGCCTGGCGTCGGCGCTCCGCGCGATAGACGGCGCGCTTGCGGCGCGACGCTAGGCGGTGCCGCCGAGGCGCACGATCACGACGATGAAGACGCCGATCACGAGGTTGATCACGACCTCGAGGCGGATCGAGGTGATCGCCCGGGCGGCATCCGGCCACGCCTCGACGGCCAGCGCAGCCTCGAGGCGACGGAACAGCGCGAGGCGGATGTGCGTGAAAACGAGCAGCATGACGATGAAGAGCGCGATCATCACGTACCAGTCGAGCGGCATGTTGAAGGTCAAACCCGATCGGCGGGCTTCGCGAGAGGCGATGCCGACCATCGCTCCGCCGCTCAGCGCGGCGACGAGGATCGCAACCGTCACGACGTCGAAGAAGCGGCGCATCGCCGCATGCATGAGCCGGATCCGCGCCGGCGGCTCCAGCACCTCGGCGGCGGCCGGGCGCAGGCACACGTGCATGAAGAACATGCCGCCGATCCAGAC
>JALYSL010000214.1 GCA_030854825.1 Pseudomonadota bacterium | reverse complement strand
GCGTCAGGGTTGACACCCGCCAGCAACGTGAAGCCGGCCTTCAAGCCACCGCCGAGGTCCTCGACACCGCGGAAGCCCAACTGGCTGCTGTTGATGCCGTCAGTGGCTTGGCTCAGGGCACGGCTTTGACCGTCGGCCTTCACGTAACGCCCGTTCACGTCGAGCGTGCCATACAACGTCACCGAAGATTGAGCCGATGCCACACCAGCGAAAGCGCCCAGAATTGCGAGAGCGAGCAGAGATTTTTTCATTGCGACTATCTCCTAGGTTGAACAAGAGGTCCCGATCACCAAAACCCGCGCTGGAGCCGATCAGGTACAACCCCCTTTGCGGAAGTTGTGTGTATTGCACCAGAGGGGCTCCGCGCTGCAAAGCCTTGCAGAGCAAAAAAAGGGCTTATGTTGTCTTGGCACAACGAGGATTTCGCGCGATGTATCGCTGTCGTCCGGGTATTCTCGCG
This sequence comes from Pseudomonadota bacterium, assembly GCA_030854825.1. The sequence continues at coordinate 5,616 of JALYSL010000214.1, read as the reverse complement.
GTCCCATGAACTCGACCCGACGTTCCTCGGCCGACATGGCCTTGGCCGTCGTCGATCAGGCGCTCCGCGCGCTGACCAGCACGCCGCAGGCTGCACGGCCGCAACCGACGCCAACGCGTGCCGACGACATCGCCGATGACGCCGCGCGACTCGCTTCGGGCGCCCTGATGCGCGTCAATCACGTCGGTGAGGTTTGCGCCCAGGCGCTCTACAGCGCGCAAGCGCTGACGACACGAAGCGCGTCACTGCGCCGCCAGTTTCACGCCGCGGCAGCCGAGGAAACCGATCACCTCGCCTGGACCGCCCGACGGCTGAGCGAGCTCGGCGCCAGGCCCAGCTTGCTCAATCCAGTCTGGTACCTCGGCGCCTTCGGCATCGGCCTGATCGCCGGCCGGGCCGGAAACGCGGCCAGCCTCGGATTCGTCGTCGAGACGGAGCGTCAGGTGGAGCGCCATCTCGACGGCCACCTGGATCGCCTGCCCGCCGGCGATTTCACCTCACGGGCTATTGTTCGGCAAATGAAGGACGACGAGGCCAGGCACGCGCTCGCCGCCGAGAACGCCGGTGCCGCACGCCTGCCATGGCCGATACGCGCCGCCATGCGCGTGGCTGCGAAAGTGATGACGACGACAGCTCACTACGTCTGAGCCGACACGGGTCCGGGCGAGCCCTCGGCCGAGGCAATGATCTCGAAGCTGGTGGTGATCACGGCCGTCTTGCCCAGCATGATCGTCGCGGAGCAATATTTGTCGTGTGACAGGGCAATTGCGCGCTCGACAACGGCGGCAACAAGGCCGACGCCGCTGACGATGAAATGGAAGTCGATGCGGGTGAAGACCTTCGGGTCGCTCGGCGCTCGTTCGGAAGTCACCTTGACGCGGCAGCCGCGAACGTCGTGGCGGCCGCGGCGCAGGATCGTGACGACGTCGTAGGCGGTGCAGGCGCCGGTGCCGGCGAGCACGGTCTCCATCGGCCGCGGCGCCAGGTTGCGACCGCCGCCATCGGCCGCTCCATCCATCGTCAACAGATGGCCGCTTCCGGTCTCGGCCGAAAACGCCATCCCGCTTGCAACCAGCCAGTCGATCGTGCACTCCATGTCAGCCCCTTTTGGTCGATATTGCACTGCAGCAAAAAACGCCCTACACTCGATTTCAGTCGGTCGGACGCGCGCATTTTTCGAGGCGAGCCTCCGGGGGCCGAGTCGATTGTCTCCTCCACCTCCTTCATTGGTGGATTCAGCCCAGGGCAGCGATGCCTTGGGCTTTTTTCCGACTGCGCAGAGCCGCATCGGCGTCAGCGCGCCGCCGCTTATGATGCGGCGCCGCAATCGCCAGCCGATGGCAGGCTCAAGGCATGGCGACAGCACCCAAGAAATCCACCCAACGCCGCCCGCCCCCGCGGCTGCGTCCGCCGGCACTGTCCGGCTATCTGCAAAAGATCTTGACGGCACGCGTCTACGACGTCGCGATCGAGTCGGCGCTCGACGAGGCGCCGCGGCTGTCGTCACGTCTCGACAATCGCGTCCTTCTCAAACGCGAAGACACGCAGCCCGTCTTCAGTTTCAAGCTGCGCGGCGCCTACAACAAGATGGCGCACCTGCCCGCCGCAGCGTTGCGGCGCGGGGTGATCTGTGCGTCGGCGGGCAATCATGCCCAGGGCGTCGCCCTCGCTGCGCGGCGGCTGGGTTGCAAGGCACTCGTCGTCATGCCGACGACGACTCCTTCGCTGAAGCTCGAAGCCGTTCGTGCCCTGGGTGGCGAAGTCGTGCTGTACGGCGACAGCTACTCCGACGCTCACGCTCACGCACTGGAGCTCGAAGCCAGGAAAAGACTCACCTTCGTTCACCCTTTCGACGATCCGGAGGTGATCGCCGGCCAAGGCACGATCGCGATGGAAGTGCTGCGCCAGCAACCGGGGCCGATCGATGCGATCTTCGTCGCCGTCGGCGGCGGCGGTCTCATCAGCGGAGTGGCCGCCTATGTCAAGGCAATTCGCCCCGAGGTGCGAATCATCGGCGTGCAGATGAACGATTCGGACGCGATGCTGCGCTCGATCAGGGCGGGCCGCCGCGTGCGGCTCGACGACGTCGGTCTGTTCTCCGACGGCACCGCGGTCCGGCTTGTCGGCGCCGAAACCTTTCGCCTGGCACGACGTCTGGTCGATGACTGGATCGTCGTCGACACCGACGCTGTGTGCGCGGCGATCAAGGATGTCTTCGAGGACACGCGCGGCATTCTCGAACCGGCCGGCGCCCTCGGCGTCGCCGCGATCAAGCAGTATGTGCACCGGCATCGCACGCAGGGCGAGACCTACGTCGCCATCACTTGCGGCGCGAACATGAATTTCGATCGTCTGCGCTTCGTCGCGGAGCGAGCCGAGGTGGGTGAGGAGCGCGAGGCACTGTTCGCCGTGACGATTCCCGAAGAGCGTGGCAGCTTTCGACGCTTTTGCGAACTGCTCGGCCCGCGCGCGGTCACCGAGTTCAACTACCGCATCTCCGATGCCGATGTGGCGCATGTGTTCGTCGGCGTGGCGACGATCGATCGCGCCGAATCGACGCGGCTGGTTCGCCACTTCGCCCGCCACGGCTTTCCGGCGCTCGACCTCACCAGCGACGAATTGGCCAAGGAGCACGTCAGGCGCATGGTCGGCGGCCGCACCGGCCTTGCAAACGATGAGCGTCTCTATCGCTTCATCTTCCCCGAGCGCCCGGGCGCCTTGATGCGATTCCTGTCAAGCATGCCGGTCGGCTGGAACATCAGCCTCTTCCACTATCGAAATCAAGGGGCTGACTACGGCCGCATCCTCGTCGGCATGCAGGTGCCGCCAGCCGACGAAAAGGCTTTCGGCGAATTTCTCGAATCGCTCGACTACCCGTACGCCGACGAGACCGACAACCCCGCGTATCGCTTGTTCCTTCAGTAAGCGTCGGTGTCCGGCAGACCCGAAAGTGAGCTGCGGTGGTGTTTATTGGGAGCTGGGGCTATCGGCTGAAGGCAGGTTCGGATTCGCCGAAAACGCCGGTTGCACCGGCACTGGCTGGCCCTGCAGTGGTATCAGCGGGGCCGCAACCATCGACGGAGGCGGCCCGGAGGTCACCGGCCCGGGCACCAGCAGCGGAACCGGTCGCACTACCGGGGCGGCTCCCAGCCCGGATCCTGGCAGCGACAGCACACCGGTAGCGGGGGCCGGCAGCGCCGGCAACTCGAGCAGCATGGTTCTGGCGCCCTGCGCCGGGCCGAGCGACGCGGTGCGCAATCCCACTGACTGCAGCACGAGCCCGCCGTCGAGCCGCGAGCCGATCGCAAAAGCCTTCGCCGGCTTGCCGTCGACGGCAATCAGCGCGATACCGTAGCTTGCGGATTCGTGGGCCGCGGTTGACTTCGGTGCCATCACGCCGAACAGGCGAAAGCGTGATGCGGCCTCCGGCCGGGCTGCTGCAGCGGCCAAGGTGGGTGCGCCGAACAGGCGCGCCAGATCGTTCCGTGCCGGCGCCGATCGATCGACCGGGACCGCATACGCCGGAGCTTGCGGTGCCCGCACCCCGAAACGCAGCGCCCAGAAAACGACCGTCATCGCAACGAGCGACCAGATCACGAATGACGCAAGGCGCGCGAACATGCGGCGATTATGATGGAACGACCTTGCCGCCCTGGCATCCGAACGGTAGAACCGCACGATGCGATTGACGATGAAAAGCCTACACCGCGGACGCGGCTTCACGCTGATCGAGCTGATGGTCGTGCTCGTCATCATCGGCGTGCTCGCCGCACTCATCGTCCCCAACATGCTCGACCGCGCCGAAGATGCGCGCGTCACCGCGGCGCGCACCGACGTCAACAACCTGATGCAGGCGCTCAAGCTCTACAAGCTCGACAACCTCCGCTACCCGAGCGGCGAGCAGGGCTTGCAGGCGCTCGTCGTCAAGCCGACGGTCGGCACGATCCCCCCCAACTGGCGGCCCTATCTCGACAAGCTGCCGAGCGATCCGTGGGCGCACCCCTACCAGTACGAGAACCCGGGCCTGAAAGGCGAGATCGACGTCTACAGCTTCGGGGCCGACGGTGTCGTCGGCGGCGAAGGCAGGAATGCGGATATCGGTTCCTGGCAGTAAACCCAACCGGAGCGGGATGCGCTTGGCGCTTCGCTCCGAGCCCTCGCGCGGCTTCACGCTGATCGAGCTGATCGTCGTCGTCGCCATCATCGCCATCGCCAGCGCCTTGGCGAGCTTGGCTTTGCGCGACCCGGCCGCCTCCAAGCTCGAGCACGAAGCGGTGCGGCTGGCCGCGCTGCTCGAGTCGGCACGCGCCGAGGCGCGCGCCTCGGGCATCACCGCCCGCTGGGAGCCGCTGACGGAAGACCCCGGCGGCGCCGGCTTTCGCTTCGTCGGGTTGCCGACGAGCGAGCCGATGCCCACGCACTGGCTGGACCCGGGGACGGGGGCACAGGTGATCGGCGCCGCAACGGTGTTGCTCGGTCCCGAACCGCTGATCGGCGAGCAGCGGATCGTGCTGCGTCTGGGCGATCAACGGCTGACGCTGGAAACCGACGGCATCGGCCCGTTCACCGTCGCTGACAACCGCGACGCGGCGCAGTGAACCACTCGCCAGGGCGCGGCTTCACACTCATCGAGGTGCTCGTCGCGCTCGCGATCGTCGCCATCACGCTCGGTGCCGGCATCAAGGCGGCCGGCTCGTTGACGGCAAACACGGCGCGCTTCGCCGAAGTCACGGCCGCCGAATGGTGTGCCGACAACCGCCTGACCGCGCTCAAGCTGGGGCATCTCTACCCCGATGTCGGCGACAGCGATTTCAGCTGCGACGAGCTCGGCCGCACCTATCCCGGAAAGCTTGTCGTGCGGCCGACGCCGAATCCCAACTTCCGGCGCGTCGACGCTCAGGTTCTCGACGACAACGGCGTCACGATCCTGCTTCTTTCCACCATCCTCGGCCGATCGTGAAACGCGGCCGACCCGAGCACGGGTTCACGCTGGTCGAGGTGCTGGTGGCGCTCGTCATCATGGCCATCATGTCGCTGATGGCGTGGCAGGGTGTCGATGGCATCTCCCGCACTCGCGAAGCCAATCAGGTGCGGCTCGAGCAGACGATGCGGCTGCAAACCGTCATCTCGCAATGGGAGCAGGATCTCGCGGCGCTGCAGGAAAGCACCGCCGTCCCGGCGCTTACCTGCGACGGCCAGTCGGTGCGGCTGACGCGCCGCACCGACGGCGGCTTGCAGGTCGTCGCCTGGTCGTTGCGCCCCGACGCGACCCATTCCACGTGGCAGCGCTGGGCCGGCCCGGCAGTGACGACGACGACGGCACTGCAGAACAGCTGGCTGGCCACCCAGCAGTTCCAGGGCAACGAGCCCGGCCAGCTGCGCGCTCTCGGTGGCATCGATCAATGGCAGGTCTATTTCTACCAAGGGAACGGCTGGGCCAATTGCCAGTCGACCGGCAACGTCGCCGCGGTAGGCGCGGCAGCTTCGGCGCCGCCCGGCCATCAGATCCAGGTGCCACCTTCGGGTGTTCGGCTCGTGCTCGCTTTCGCGCCCGGCAGCGGCATGACCGGCAGCCTGGTTCGCGACACCTTGATCGCACCATGAACAGCCACAAAG
>JALYSL010000181.1 GCA_030854825.1 Pseudomonadota bacterium | reverse complement strand
TTCCATGTGAGCGGCGGCCAGGCCGCAGCGAGCTGACGTGCCAGCGGCACCAGCGCAGGATCGCGCGGCAACGCCGCGAGAGCGCTCGCGGTCAGCGGCCTCGACTCGATCGAAATGAAGTGCAGATTCGCACTGCGCTGCGGGTCCTCGCGCCATGCCTGCCAGGTGGCGAGAAAGTTGTTGCCCAGGCCGAATCCGGTCTCGAGAACGACGAAGCGGGCGCGCTGGCGCCAGCGCAGCGGCAGGCCGTTGCCGGCAAGAAAGACGTGCCTTGCCTGTTCGAGGGCGCCCTGACGCGGGTGATAGATGTCGCCGACGTCCGGCGCGAACGGCGTGCCGCTCGTGTCCTCCTCGACGCAAGCGGCGACGACGGGTGCTGTCCTCACGATGCCACTTCGGGCAGCGTTGCAGCATGTTGCGCGAGCCAGGCGAGCAGACGGTCGCGCACGGGATCGAGGCCGCGATACGCGAGCACGGCGGGCGACATGCTCGACAGCGCCGCGTGCAGGCGCCAGGCGTCTTCGCGCCGCAGAAGCGAGCTTGCCAGTGGCTCGCTCTGGACCCGGATGGTGAACACCGCCTGCCTTCGGCCGAGCAGCGGAATGAAGGTCTGGTATTCATGGCGAAAGGCCGCCAGCGCCCCGATTGCATCGACATCGGCATCGGTCGGCCAACCACCCTGGAGCCGAGCCGGATGTTGGTGCAGGCGCGGGTCGGCCGAGACGGTCCAGACGACGCGCGCCCAGCGGTCGTCGCCGGTCACCAGCCGGGCCAATGACTCGCTGGCCGCGACGAGCAAGGCGTTGTCGGCGACCGGCGCATGCACTTCGGAGAAGTGGCGTCCGACCTTGTCTTCGGGTGCCCAGCGCGAAGGCAGGCAGACGGCGAGCCACGGAATGGTCGCGTCGTCACCGTCGATGAGAGCGAAGTCTTCCTCGAAAGCCAGGCAGAGCAGGGCCGTCGCCCGCTGTGCCAGCGGCAGTGCGATGAGTAGCGCGCCGATCGACGCATCGCCGTCGCCACGGACCTCGCTGCCTTCCACCGCCCAGCCGAGTCGAGGTGCGGCGAAAGCGAAAGCGCTTTCTTGAACGAAAGCCGGTGCTTCCCATCTCTCAGCCTCGGCGGCCAGGGCCGACAGGATCGGCCGCTCGTCGAAGCCGGGCGACGCCAGGAGCGCCTGGTCGGCGAAGCTGGACAGCACAGCGATTTTTTCGCGCAGATGCCGACCACCCGGGTGTGCCGGCGTCAGCTGTGCGGTCTCGGGCGCAACGCGACGCAGTCCGGGCTGCATGCGAAACGGCGCGACGACTTGCGAGAAATCGAAAGGCATCGCCGCGATGATGCCGAAGTCGGTCGGCTTGGCCCATGGCGAGCAGATCCCGAAGCGAGCTGCTCTTTGTCTAGACGCGCTTCTTGTATTCGTTGGTACGCGTGTCGATCTCGACCTTGTCGCCGGTCTGGACGAACAGCGGTACCGAGATCTCGAGGCCGGTAGCGAGCTTGGCCGTCTTCAGCACCTTGCCCGAGGTGTCGCCCTTGACGGCGGGCTCAGTGTCGACGATCTCGCGCACGACGGTTGTCGGCAATTCGACCGAGATCGCCTTGCCGTCATAGAACACGACCTCGACCGGCATTGCCTCTTCGAGGTACTGGATCGCGTCGCCCATGTTCTCGGACTCGACCTCGAACTGGTTGTACTCGGCGTCCATGAATGCGTACATCGGGTCGGCGAAGTAGGAGTACGTGCACTCCTTCTTGTCGAGGATGACCTGGTCGATCTTGTCGTCGGCCTTGAAGACGACCTCGGTGCCCGAGTTGCTGAGCAGGCTCTTCAGCTTCATGCGCACGGTAGCCGAGTTGCGGCCGCCGCGGCTGTATTCGGTCCTGAGCACGACCATCGGGTCCTTGCCATGCATGATGACGTTGCCGGCGCGAAATTCCTGGGCGATTTTCATGATCTGGTTCTGCAAAAGCGCGTGGAGCAGGCCGGCGTACCGGGGCGCAAAGCCTTCGATTCTATCGTTTCAGAACGACGAAATCGAGCAACGCCGAGGTCAGGTCGAGCCGGCCGGCATGGCGCTCCCTGAATCGTCGACATTGCCGAGCCCAACCCTCGGCGTCGAGCTTTGCGAAATCCGATCGTAGGCCGCTCGCCGGAGCCAGTCCGTTCCAGATCGCGAAGAGGCGGCTCAATTCCGCGGAAAGAGGCGCGTCGCCCTCGAGGAAACAGGCCATGAACGCTTCGAGCTTGGCGGCGTGGGCACCGTCGTCCTGCGGGTAGAGCTGCCAGACGAAAGGCACCGCGGCCCACAGCGCGCGCACCAGTGAATCTTCGCCGCGCACGAAGTTGAGATCGCACGACCAGAGCAGCCGATCGAAATCCGTTTGCGAAAGCGCGGGCAAGCGTACGGCCCGCAGGTGCCGGCGCTGCAATTGCGGGCCGAGGAGTGCGGCCGCCTGCTCGGCCGCGAACCCCGGCGTCAGAAGAAGCAGCGTCGGCATGTCGTCGAGCGTGTCGAGGCACGAGGAAAGCGCCGGATTCGAATAGCAGAACAGGCTGACGCATCGTTCGTCATGGCGTCGCTCGATGCCCAGGGCGCGCAGCCAGTCGCGCCCGTCGCCGAACCGGCGATGCTGCTCGAACAGGCCGGGCTCCTGGATCAGGCCGCCGCTTCGATCGCTGAAGCCGGGAAAGAAAAACCAGACCGGCTGTGGCTCGCCAGTGGCATCGAATTGCGGCGACGGCCGACCGTGCGAACGGTCGATGTAAGCCTCGGCGCTGAGGTGCTCGACGTTGATACGGACGCGCCGTGGCGTGGGAACACTGGCCGGCGCCGGGAAGCCGCAGCCGAAGGTTTCCACCCAGACCTCGGCGTCGGCGCGAGCACCGTCTGCCCAGGTGCCGAGCTCGACGTGTCTGCTGCCGTTCGGCGCCATCCAGGCGAGCGCACTGGCGTCATCGACGGCAAGGCGCACGTCTTCGCCCCGGCGGCCGAGGTCGGCGGCCAGCCGCCAGGCGAAGCCGATGTCGCCGAAGTTGTCGACGACGCGGCAGAAGACGGTCCATCGCATGCGTTGATTATCGAAGCGCGATGCCGAACGCCCTGCGCGGCACAATCGATGGCGATGAGTGAAGAGGCCGCCCCGCCGTCCCCCGAATCAGCGAACGACGCGATCGCGGCGCGCCGCGAACGCCTCCTTGCCGAGGTCGCGGCGCTGCCCAACCTGCCGGGCGTCTATCGCTATTTCGACGCTGCAGGTGGGGTGCTGTACGTCGGCAAGGCGCGCGACCTGAAAAAGCGGGTCTCGACCTACTTCACGAAGCGCCACGCCGGCAGCGAGGCCGCGATCTGGACCGGTCACATGGTGGCCCGCATCGCCCGCATGGAGACGACCGTCGTTCGCTCCGAGGCGGAAGCGCTGCTGCTCGAGAACAACCTCATCAAGACGCTGGCGCCGCGTTTCAACATCCGCTTCGTCGACGACAAGAGCTACCCCTATCTGAAGATCGCGTCGCACAGCTTTCCGCGCGTCGCCTACTACCGCGGCGCTGTCGATCAGAAGCATCGCTACTTCGGCCCGTTCCCCAGCGCCTGGGCGGTGAAAGACTCGATCCAGCTGCTGCAGAAGGTGTTCCATCTGCGCACCTGCGAAGACACCGTCTTCGCCAATCGCACGCGACCCTGCTTGCTCTACCAGATCAAGCGCTGCTCAGGTCCCTGCGTCGACTACATCGGACCGGCGGACTACGCCCGCGACGTCGCCAATGCCGAACGCTTCCTGCAGGGTGAACAGCAGGAGCTGATGGACTCGCTCCAGGCGCAGATGATGGCGCGGGCCGAGGCACTGCAGTTCGAGCAGGCGGCCGACATCCGCAACCAGATCAGCTCGCTGGCCCGTGTGCTGCACCAGCAGTCGGTTGAAGACAACACCGGCGCCCGCACCAAGGACGCCGACATCCTCGCCGTCAAGGTCGACGGCGGTCGCGCCTGCGTCAACCTCGCCATGGTGCGGGGCGGTCGCCATCTGGGCGACCGGCCCTATTTTCCGAAGCATGTCGACACCGCGATCGCCGTCGACGTAGAGGCCGCCGAAGACGGCGAGGAAGGAAGCGCCGAGAGGCCGGTCGAGGTTCGCGTCCTCGAGGCTTTCATCGCCCAGCACTACCTGGAAGGCGGCCTGCCGCCGTTGCTGATCGTCAGCCACGTCGTCGACAAGACCTTGATCGAAGCGCTGGCGGCGCAGGCCGGCGTCCGGGTC
>JALYSL010000169.1 GCA_030854825.1 Pseudomonadota bacterium | reverse complement strand
ACGAGGTGCCGGCGACGACTTCTGCGGTCACTGGTTCGCCGTCCCCTGTCGCGACCCAGCCGAGCGTCGGGCCGCAAGCTGGCCCAGCAGCGGGATCCGCATCTGCGGTCGCTGCGCCGACATCGGTCGCCGAGCCGGCATCCGTTGCGGCCCCGCCGGTTGGGGCCGCAACGACCACGAACAACGCGGCGCCCGACGCGGCCGCGGCGACCGTACCGGAGACACGCGTCGACAAGTCGGCGTCGCGCAACGGCGCTGTGCAAGCCGCCGAGCCGCGCGCTCGGCCGCCGGAACGGATCCCCGATCGAACGCCGGTGAAGAAGCCCCCGGCAACACGGCAGGACAGCCGGGACGACGCGGGGACGACCAGCGGCACACAGAAGGCGACCACCGACGCGCAGGCCGAATGCGCGCGGCTTTTCCAGCGGCTCTCCCTGGGCGACACCGACCCGAGCCTGGCCGAACGCGTGCGGACCTTGCGTTGTCGTTGACCGACGCCCGACAAATTTAGGGATTGACGCCGGCCGGGGCATGGTCAACGATCGCGCGCCGCGCTGATGAAGCTTGGTGGCGCGGCCAATGAAACGACGATGCCGCTGCGCAGCTCCCCTGGCTACGCGGCATTCGCGCCTGCCCGGCCTCGGCAGCGCGGCCATTGAGAGGATTGCAGGATGAAGCGCTGTGAATCGCCGATGGCCCGATGTGCCCTTGCGCTGGCGGCAGGCGTCATCGCGGCGGGATCGCTGATGTCGTGCGGAGGCGGCTCGACCGGATCCGATCAGAACAGCGGAACCAACAAGACCTTCCTGAGCGTCGATGCCAGTGACACCGACGGCGACTCGCTTCACTACCAATGGCGCGTCACCGCCGGAACGATCGATAACAAGGATTCGCCGCAGACCGTCTGGACCATGCCCGACGGGCCCGGCCTGCACTTCGCCTACGTCGCCATCAGCGACGGCAAGGGCGGCTGGACGGAGCAGCAATATTCGGCCTCGTCCGATTTGCTCGACACCACGGCGGCCACGCCCGCGCCGGTGGACTACGCGGCGCCGGCCGTCGCCGACATCGACGGCTCGATGAGCCGACTCCGCTTTTCGTCGAGCGACGTCACGATGTTCACGCCACCAGGCGGCGGCACCGGGCAATCGCGCATCGTCTATCTGCCGAGCGTGCAGGTGCAGCTCGTCGCCCAGGCCACGGGCGCCGTCGCCTTCGCCGGCCAGACCGATCTCGCCGGTGAGCTCGACTTGCCGAAGTTGCCTGCCGGCATCGGCTACAACGTGCTCTGCTCGACGCAGGCAGATGCGCCGATGACGCTCTGCGGTGCGGTGACCGGCGCGAGCACGGCCTCCGTGCACGGCCTTTCGCCCGCGCTCGGCGGTGCGCGCAACCTGCGCCTGTTCGGCCACGTGATGCTCGCCGACGGCGGCGTCTGCGGCCACGAGAATCCGTTCTTCGGCATCCTGACATCGGCCATGGTCCAACTGCGCCAGGCCGACGGCACGGCCATCGGCAGTGCCGTGCCGGTCAACCGCTACGGCGACTACGAAATCGATGCGTCGGTGCCGGTCAACGCCGCTCTGAAGGCCGAAATCGTCTGCGAAGGCAATGACGAGACGCTGGCGGTTCCGGCCTCCACGAATCCGGCGGGCTACGTCGGCAGCGCGCCGGTCGAGCTCTCGCACGTCATCGCCAATTCGCGGCCGGCCGTCGTGAAGATGGTCGGCAACGGCGCCGACGGCAACGTGCGCGGCACCATGGTCGTGCCGATCGACAACTCGGCATCGACCGCGCTGCCCGGCGCCGACCACTTCCTGATCTACAAGGGCGCCGACACGAAACTGGGCGCTTGCCAGTACTACACGGCGCTCGGCGCCGCGCAAGGCTGTGATGCGCAGGGCAACATGATCTCGCCGATCTCGTTCGACGACTGGAAGACGAAGACCGGATTCGGAACGTCGGCCGACGTCTCGGCGATCTACGTCAATCAGCGCGACCTGAACCTGGTGCGAAACATGGTGGCGACGAAATCGTCGTCGGGCTCGATCTCTTTCTACGTCTGCAACAGCCCGGGCCCCGCCGGGCTGGCGCAAGCCGAGGTCGACCTCGATATCGACAACAACGTGCGCGGCCTCAACCGCATCGCCTGCGTGGCGATGGAGTACTCGACGACCACCGGCGTCAACGGCGGATTGCCGTTCACGAAATTCCTGACCTTCGGGCCAGCCGGCCAGCTGCTGCTGTCGATCAATCTGGACACCCGCGGCGAGAAGTTCATGCCGGGCTCGTGCATCGCCTGCCACGGCGGCCTCACTTACAACGGCAAGTTCCCGGAGTTGCCGAACTCGTCGGCCTATCTCGGCTCGCGCTTTCTGCCGTTCGACACCGGGAACTACCTGCTCTCCAGCGTCTCGACGCTGACCGAATCGGCGCAGGGCGAAGCGTTCTACCAGCTGAACCAGCTGGTGCGCGCCACCGAGCCAAGCGATACAACGCCCACCAGTGCGCTGATCCAAGGCTGGTACGCGGGCAGCCACACGCTCGACAAGACCTACGTGCCGCCGGCCTGGCTCACCGCCGATGCCGATGCGAACACGCCGGGTGCGGCAACGTTCTATCGCAACGTGGTCGGCATCTCGTGCCGCACCTGCCACGTCGCGCTCGAACCGAGCAAGTACGACTGGAATTCGATCATCCTGTCACCGGCCCGCGCGTCGACGCAGTTCTGCGGCGGCACCGCCGACGTGGCGCTGAACGCATCGATGCCGAACGCCCTCATCTCGAACGACCGGCTGGCCCAGCACCTGAGCGCCGACAGCAGTCTCGCCGCCGTCGTCACTCGATTTCTGGGCTGCACCGCGCCCTTGCCCGATCCGGTCTATCCGAAGCGCTGACGCCCTGCGCCACCGACTCGCCATCGACACCTCTCAGGACCGACGCCCATGACCTTCGCCCGCCCGCTGCTTCCTTTCTCCGCCGCGCTTGCCTGCGCCCTGGTGGCCTGCGCCACCGCGCCGCCCGCCGCTGCGCCCCCGAGCGCAGCCGTAGCG
>JALYSL010000159.1 GCA_030854825.1 Pseudomonadota bacterium | reverse complement strand
GGCCAGCAGCTCGAGCGCCCGGCGGCGCGAGGCTTCGGCCGTGGCGCCGTGGATCATCGGCCCCTCGGCGATCAGGCTGCCGACCGACTGGCGCGGGTCGAGCGAGCCGTACGGGTCCTGGAACACGGTCTGGATGCGCTTGCGGTTGCGGCGCAGCGCGCCGTGCGAAAGGCGCCCGAAGTCGACGTCGCCCACGCGGATCTCGCCGGCGTCGGGCTCGACGAGGCGGGCGATGCAGCGCGCCACCGTCGACTTGCCCGAGCCGGATTCGCCGACGATGCCGACGGTCTCGCCGCGCCGGATCTCGATCGCCACGTCCTTCGCCGCGTGAACGACGTGCGAAGACGCAGCGCGAAAGATGCCCTTGCCGCGGTACGCCTTCTGCAGGCCGCTCACCTTCAGCGCGACCGGCGCGCCCTCGAAGCCGTGCCGCGCCGGCGCCGGGGCGAGGTCGGGCACGGCTGCCAGCAGCGCTTGCGTGTAGGGGTGCGCGGGCAATTCGAGGACGCTGCGCGCCGGCCCGTGCTCGACCAGCTTGCCGTGCTGCATCACCGCGATGCGGTCGGCGATCTCGGCGACGACGCCGAAGTCGTGGGTGATGAAGAGCACGGCCATGCGGCGCTTTCGCTGCATGTCGCGGATCAGCGCGAGCACCTGCGCCTGCGTCGTGACGTCGAGCGCGGTGGTGGGCTCGTCGGCGATCAGGATGTCGGGCTCGAGGATCAGCGCCATCGCGATCATCGCCCGCTGGCGCTGGCCGCCCGAGACCTGGTGCGGATAAGCGCCGTGGATGCGCGCCGGGTCGGGCAACTGCACGGCGGCCAGCATCTCGAGCACCTTGCGGCGGCGCTCGTCGCGCGACGCGGGCAGATGCACGGCGATCGCTTCTTCGATCTGCTTGCCGATGGTGAGGACCGGGTTGAGCGCCGTCATCGGCTCCTGAAAGATCATGGCGATGCGGCCGCCGCGCAGCGCGCGCATGCGCTCGGGCGTCGCCTGCAGCAGGTCTTCTCCGGAATAGAGGATGCGCCCGGCGCTCGGCCGCACGTGGCGCGAGGTGGTCAGGCCGAGGATGGAGCGCGCCATCACCGACTTGCCCGATCCGGATTCGCCGACGACGCAAAGGATCTCGTTGCGCCCGAGCGTCAGGCTCACCGACTCGACGGCGTGCGGGCGATCGGCCCAGGCCGGCAAGTCGACCGTCAGCGCCTCGATCGACAGGATGTTCTCTTGCTCCGTCATAGCGTGCGCAGGCGCGGATTGAGGGCGTCGTTCAGGCCTTCGCCGACCAGGTTGATGGCCATGACGGTGAGCAGGATGGCGATGCCCGGAATGGCGCAGACCCACCACGCGGTGCGGATCGCAGTCCGCCCGGCGCCGATGATGAAGCCCCAACTCATGACGTTCGGATCGGACAGGCCGAGGAACGACAGGCTCGACTCGATCAGGATCGCCGTGGCCACCATCAGCGATGCGGTGACGATGATCGACGACAGCGTGTTGGGCAGGATGTGGCGCAGGATGATGCGGGTGTGGCTCATGCCCATCGAGATGCAGGCGAGGACGAACTCGCGATCGCGCATCGCGATGAATTCGCCGCGCACCAGGCGCGCCATCGGTGGCCACGAGACGACGGCGATGGCGATGATCACATTGCCGATCGACGGCGTCAGCACCGCCAGCAGCAGGATCGCGAAGAGGAAGAACGGAATCGTCTGGAAGATCTCGGTCAGGCGCATCAACCAGCCGTCGAGGCGGCCGCCGTGGTAGCCGGCCAGGCCGCCGATCGTGACGCCCACCAGCACCGCGATGGCGGTGGCGACGGTGCCGATCATGAGCGTCGTGCGCGCCCCGTAGAGCAGCGCTGCTGCCAGGTCGCGGCCGAGCTGGTCGGTGCCGAACAGGTACTCGCCGAACGGCGCCTCGAAAGGCTTGCCGATCAGGCTGAACGGGCTGGCCGGATGAATCACCGGCGCGAGCAGGGCACAGGCGGTGACGGCCAGCAGGATCGCCAGCCCGAGCACGGCGGGACGGTGCCGGGCGAAGCGCAGCAGGAACGCGCGCATCAGCTCAGCTCGATCCGCGGATCGAGCAGCGAATACGACAGGTCGACGAGCAGGTTCACCACCACCACCAGGCAGGCCGAGATGAAGAAGATGCCGAGCAGCAGGTTGATGTCGCGCGCGAAGAGCGACTCGTAGGCGAGCAGGCCCAGCCCCGGCCAGCCGAAGACGGTCTCGACGACCACGGCGCCACCGAGCAGGCCGCCGAACTGCACGCCGGCCATCGTCAGCACCGGCAGCGCGGCGTTGCGCAGCACGTGGCGGCGCGCGATTTGCCGCTCCGTGAGCCCTTTCGCGCGGGCCGTGATGACGTAGTCCATCGCCGATTGGTCGAGCACCGAGGCGCGCATCAGCCGGGTGTAAAGGGCGATGTAGAAGAGCGACAGCGTGAGCGCCGGCAGCACCAGGTGATGGGCGACGTCGACCGCCCGCGCCCAGCCCTCGTTGAAGGCGCCGATCTGCTCGAAGCCGCTGGTCGGAAACCAGCCGAGCTTGATCGAGAACAGCACGATCAGCATGAGGCCGGCCCAGAACACGGGCGTCGCATAGGCCAGGATCGCCAGCATCGACAGCATGTTGTCGGACCATCGGTTCAGGTTGCGCGCGGCGATCGCGCCGAGGGCGATGCCGGTGCCGACCGAAATCGCGAACACCGTCAGCATCAATAGCAGGGTCGGCCCGAGGCGGCTGAGGATCAGGTCGGTGACCGACATGCCGTGCCGGAACGAGTAGCCGAGGTCGAGCGTTGCCACGCGCTTCAGGTAAAGCCCGAGCTGCACGTAAACCGGCTGGTCCAGCCCGAACTTCTGGCGCAGCTGGACCATGTAGTCGGGTGTCGCCGCGCCGGCCTCGCCGGCGAGCACGTCGGCCGCATCGCCCGGGGCCAGATGCAGCAGCCCGAAGTTCAGCACGACGATGATCAGGATCGTCGGGATCCCCAGCGCCAGTCGCCGCGCGACGTAGCGCAGTCCTCGGGTCAGACCGCCCATCGCGCGGCTCGCGCGTTCGCCGCTGCTGCCTACTTGGCCATCCAGGCCTGATCGAACGCCGAATAGAGGCCGAGCGGGCTGATCAGCCAGCCCTGCAGCTTCTTGTTGTAGATCGTCAGGAAGTCGAGTTCCATCAGGTAGACGATCGGTGTCGCCTCGACGATGTCCTTCTGGAACTGGTGATAGAGGTCGTTGCGCTTTTTCGGATCGACCTCGATCGTGGCCTTGTCCATCAGGTCGTCGGTCTCCTTGGAGCTCCAGCCGGTCTCGTTCACGAACACCGTGCCCGGCTTGATCATCTTCGAGTGATAGAGCCGGTGCACGCCGATGACCGGATCGGCAAGCGTCTGGATCCAGTTGCTGGTCATCGTGTAGTCGTAGTTCGTGTAGACGCGGCGCAGCCACGTTGGCACGTCTTCGTAGCGCAGGTTCACCTTGATCCCGACCTTGCCCAGCTGTTGCTGCACCGACTCGCCGAACCGTCGCCATTCCTCGCCGTAGGGCGTGATGTCGTGGATGATCTCGAAGCGCGTGCCGTCGGCCTTCTTCGGGTAGCCGGCCTCGTCGAGCAGCTTGTTCGCCAGCTCGATGCCGTTGGGCACGGCGTAGCTGTGCACATCAGCCGTGTACAGGCCGTTGGCCTTGAAGTTCGAGCTGATCGGGCCGGTGGCGATCTTGCCGAAACCGAACCAGACGTTGTCGATGATGAACTTGCGGTCGATCGCGTAGGCGATCGCCTGGCGCACCTTGACGTTGTCGAACGGCTTGGTGCGCGTGTTGAGATCGAGCTCGACGATCGGCGACTGCATCTCGTAGCCCTTGGAGGTGACCGCGATCTGCGGCAGCGCCTGCAGGCGCTTGACGTCGAGCGGCAGGATCGAGTTGAAGCCCCCGATCTGCACCTCGCCCGTCTCGATCGCCGCGGCGCGGGTGCCGCCGTCGCCGATGAAGCGCGCGACGATGCGGTCGAGATAGGGCCGGCCCGGCTTCCAGTAGTCGGGGTTGCGGTCGAACCGCATGTACTGGCCCTTTTGCCACTCGACGAACTTGAAGGGCCCGGTGCCGATGGGCTTGTTGGCGTTGGGATGGTTGGTGATGTCGCCCACGCCGAAGATGTGCTTGGGCAGCATCGGCGATTCGTAGCCCGACAGCGCCATCAACATGTAGGGCGCCGGCTCGGAGAGCTTGAAGACAGCCGTCAGCGGATCGGGTGTCTCGACCGCTTCGACGGCGCGAAAGGTGCTGATGCCGCGCGGGTGCACGCGCTTCAGCACATCCATGATGGTGAACTGCACGTCGGCGCTGGTGAACGGCTTGCCGTCGTGGAACTTGACGTTCGGTTGCAGCTTGAAGGTGATGGTCTTGCCGTCGGGGCTGACCGTCCATGACTTGGCGAGGCCGGGCACCGGCTTCAGGTTGAAGTCGTATTCGAGCAGACCTTCGTAGACCTTGGTCGTGACCTGACCGATCGGGCCGGCGGTGCTCTGGTAGGAGGCCAGCGTGGGCGGCTCCGGCTGCACCACCATGATCAGCGTGCCCCCGCTCTGCGGCGTGCCCTGCGCTTGCACAGCGAGGGAAGACAACATCAACACAGCCGCTGCCGCGAAGACGAGGCGCTTGGCAAGAAAACCGAAGTGACGCATGAATGCTCCTCCCGAAGATGGAACTGACCGCTGGGCGCACCGAGCCGCGAGCCGAAGACTTCTCTATCGAAAGGTCGCGACGCGGGTCTCGGTGCCGGCATCGCGAGCCGCCTCGAACTTCGCAGCGTGCCGATACTATTCGGGCGAAACGGGGTGTCAATGGAGTCATTCACATGACTCGGATGTCGAGGCAACGCGTCGCCAGATTTCTGGCGGGTACGTCAGGATCGCCGACTCGGCGACGGCGAGACCTCGGGTCGAGGGACGATTCCCGATGCCCGGATTGCGTATTTGCTCACGCCGGGAGGCGCGACGGCACAAGCTCGGCGAGGCTTTGTCATTGCAAACCCTAAGATGCGCCGCGAACCCGTCCCGAACCCATCGATGATTGCCGCCCCAGCCGCCGTTGCGCGCCGCGAGAACCCACCCTGGCGCATCGCGCTGTTCGCGCTTTGCCTGATGCTGTTGCTGTGGGTTGCGCTCTGGGGTGCCAGCCTCATGAGTGACAGCGGCCGTATTCCGTCGGAGCTCGCCGCGGCGGCACAGCAGCCGGGCGACATGGTCTGCTCTGACGGAGCCATCGTCCGCGGTGATGGGTCGTTTCTGGCGAGCATCTTCAGCGCCGGCGGGACTTTTCGCTGCATCGCCTGGCGCATGCGCTACCGGCAGGTCGATCCCGAGACCGGCGCCACCGACTGGCCTTCGTCGCCACGCCGCTGACGGGCTCCGCGACGCGTCAGGGCGGCGTCTCTTCAGTGCTGTTTCGCGGCACGCACCGAGCCCGGAGTGAGTCGTGCGCGGCGACCGTCGCGGCGCGACTGCTTCTGCAGGTACATCGCCGCGTCGCTGCGCCGGATCAGCTCGCTCGGCGCCTCGTCGACCGCGAACTCGACGATGCCGGCGCTGAGGTCGAGCGCGCCCGCCGACCGCAATGAATCATGGCCGGCGCAGAAGTCGCGAATGCGGTCGACCACCCGTGCGGCCTGCTCTTTCGAGCTGGCGGGAAGGAGCAGGGCGAACTCGTCGCCGCCGAGACGAAAGCCGCCGTCGACATGGCTGCGAATGGTGGCGCCAATCGCGTGCGCGACCTGGCGCAGCACCTGGTCGCCGGCGGCGTGGCCGAACCGGTCGTTGACGCGCTTGAAGTGATCGATATCGAGATAGACGACCGAGAGCATGGCTCCGGAGCGGCGCGCACGCGCGCATTCGACGTCGACCGCGATCTCGAACGCGCGCCGGTTGAAGAGGCCGGTCAGGCCGTCCGAGCGGGCCAATTTTTCGAGCGCGATCTGATTGCGACGAACCAGCGTGACCAGTGCGCCGATGACGATGCCACCGACGACCTCGGTGATCCAGCCGCGCGGCGATGTCGGCAGCGCCCCGTTTTCGATCCAGTCGGTGGCGAGCGGCACCGCCACCAGCGCGTACAGCCACGCCAGCGCTCCCATTCTGGCGAGAAGGGCGGCGGCGCGATCGGCCAGCGTCGTTGTCATCGACGGGAAGCGTACCTTCGTCGTGGTCGGCGCGGGTGGCTGTTCCCTGGCGGCGGCGGACGACGACGCCGGGCCTTGATCGCGGAGGGCGACTTGCGCACCGCTCGGCACGTGCAGCGCCTTCGAAGCACCGTCAGGAAAAGCCGATCGCGCGTGCAAGCTCGTGTCATGGCCTCTCCTGATCGCCCCGGAGTGCTGCTTCGATCGCCGCTGCCCCTGGGTCGTATCAGAGCCTGTGCGGGTCAAGAGCGCGTGAACTGCTTGTAAAGCTATGTCGGGCGACCGGACATCGCGCCTTTACCAGAACGAAATACATTGGCGTGTGCGGCAACGACTTCCATCGACAACACGGCCTGGCCGCTGGAGGCAGCTGCGATGAAGCCGACGAGACGGACCCTGTTCACGGCCGTCTGCGCAACGCTGTCGCTTTGCGCCGGCTGCGCCGGCGGCGCGGCCGGTGCTTCGAAGGAGGCCGCCGCGCTTTCAGGCCGCGGCAACGGGAGCGCCTATGTCGAACCGGAGCACGATACGGTGACGACGAGCGCGCAAACGTGGTTGCTCGCAGGCCGAATGACCCAGCTGCTGCTGAGCGAGCCCTCGGGCTCCCGTCACCTGCCCGCGGTCATCTACCTTCCCGGTCTCGGCGAGTCGAGCGCCGCCGGCGACGTCTGGCGTGGCGCGTGGTCGGCTGCGGGCTATGCGGTCATCTCGGTGCAGCCGCTGCATGAAGATGAGCTGGCCTGGCAGTCGGAGCTGGCCCGCAACGGCGAGTTCAAGGCCCTGGCCCATGAGCGTTATGCCGTCGCTGCGACCCGCCAGAGGCTGGCGGTCATCGGCGACATCGCGAACGAAGCGCTGCGACGCGCGCACGCGGGCGAGGCAGCTTGGGACCGAATCGACTGGAATCGCGTCGTCATCGCCGGCTTCGATATCGGCGCCTATTCGGCGATCGCGATGGCCCGGCCGACGAGGCAGGACGATGCGTCTCCGCTGGGCTCCGTGCGGCTGCGTGCCGTGCTCGCATTGAGTCCCTATGCCAGCGTTCCGTCGGGCGCCGACGACGCGCTCCACCACGTCTTCGACATTCCCCTGCTTGCCGTCACCGGCGATGCGGACGGCGATCCGCTCGGCGTCGTCGAGACCGGCGCGCGCAGCGATCGCCTGCTTGATCGCCTGCAAGGGCCGGATCAATATCTCCTGCTGATGGCCGGTCTGACGCATGCGAGGCTGAGTGGCAGCGCGTCGTTCGACAAGATCGCCGAAAGCTGGGCCAGCCACTCCGCGCCCGATGCGAAGTCCGGCGTCGGCGACAAGGGCGGCGGCCGTTCGGGCAGAGGACGGCGAGCGACGTCCGGCGACACGGATCGACCCGTTCAAGGCCGCGACACCGGCCGTTCACCCGACGGCGATCTGTCGCCGGCCGAAGCTCGGGCCAGGATGGCGCAGGTCGTGCAGGTGAGCACCGCCTTTCTCGACGCCTACGCCAAGGACGATGCCCGGGCCCGTGCATGGCTGGCGACATCGGCGTCGCCGTGGCTCGGCGCCAGTGGCGAGCTGCGCCGACCGCACGGTGCAAGCCCGCCCGGCTAGCCTGCCGCAGTGGTGCGGCTCAGTGGCTCGGCGAGCGCCAGTCGACCGTGCCGAAGCGGTCCTGGCCGAGCAGCGTGTAGAAGATGCCCACCGTCACTTGCGTCTGTTCCTGCGTGCCGGGATTCAGGAAACGCGCGTCGCGGCGATTGCCGAGGACCTTGATCGTCACCGCCTGCTGCTTGGCGATGCGATAGGTGAGCGACGCGTCGGCGCGCAGGATGTTGTCGTGGCCGCCGCTGGTGCCCGAGGCAATGTTGCTGACGAAATACTCGCGCCCGGTCAGGTCGAGCGAGAGCTTGTCGCTGTGCGTGAGGCGCAGCGCGATCAGCGCCTGCGGCGCCAAGCCGTAGTTGTAGTCGCGATCGCCGACCACCCCGCGTGTCGTGCCGACGGCCGCATAGCCGACGCCGCCCATCGCCGTGCCTTGCAGCGACAGCGCCTCGGTGATCTGCCACTGCGCCGTCGAGCCGATCGAGAGGGCCGTGCTCGAGACGCGAAAGGTCTGCGGCGCCAAGTAGTCGTAGCTGCCGTAGATGCCCCAGACGCCGCGATAGTCGGGGCCGGCCTCGTAGCTCT
>JALYSL010000136.1 GCA_030854825.1 Pseudomonadota bacterium | reverse complement strand
CAGCGCGCCGATTCTGGAGAAAGCGCTTGCGCGCAATGCGCGGCTCGGATGGATCGGCAAGAACACGCTGCTGATGAATCGGCGCGCGGGTTCGTTTTTCTTCCTCGGCGAGATCTATACCGACCTGCCGCTCGACGCGGAGGAAGGCGCTGCACCGCGGAATCACTGCGGCACCTGCAGCGCATGCATCGACGTCTGCCCGACGCGAGCGATCGTCGCGCCCTACACGCTCGACGCGCGGCGCTGCATCTCGTACCTGACGATCGAGTTGAAGGAAGCGATTCCGGTCGAGCTGCGCGCAGCCATCGGTAACCGCATCTACGGTTGCGACGACTGCCAGCTCGTCTGCCCCTGGAACAAGTACGCGAAGACGAGCCCGCTCGCCGACTTCGACGCCCGGCCGGCGTTCGACGGGCCGCAGTTGCTCGAGCTCTGGGCCTGGAGCGAAGGCGACTTCCTGCGGGCTACCGAAGGCAGCGCGATCCGCCGCATCGGCCACGATCGCTGGCAGCGCAACCTGGCCGTCGCCCTCGGCAATGCCCTGCGTCGCACCCGAAACGAAGCGATCGCAGTCGCCTTGCGCAGCAGGCGCGAAAGCGCCAGCGCGCTGGTTCGCGAGCACATTGACTGGGCGTTGGCGCAGGCCGATCCGACCTGAGGCGGCGGGGTTCCATGAAGGCGCTCGCCGCTTGCTCGCCTAGACTCGCGGCTCATCGATCGCCCCGCCTTTTGCAAACCAGACCATGATGCCGCGCCGAACTCTTCTCGCTTCCGCCGCCGCGCTTGCCGCGACCGGCAACGCCGCCGGGGCGCAGGCTTACCCGAGCCGGCTGATTCGCCTGATCGGTCCGTTCGCGCCCGGCGGCACCACCGACATCGTCGTCCGCGTCGTTGCTGAGAAGATCGGCGGCCTGGCCAGCCGGGGTTCTACAAGAAGGTCGTCGTGGCGCGGCGCCTGACGCTCGAGTGAAGGCGACGGCGGCTGTCTCCGATGCCGAGGCGATCGACCGTTTCGTCGATGCGCTCTGGATCGAGGACGGTCTCGCCGCCAACACGCTTGCCGCCTATCGGCGCGACCTGACGCTGCTCGCAGCGTCGCTCGCGCCAACGGGCGTGGCCCTTGCCGACGCGAGCGAGGCGCAACTGCGCGAATACGCCGTTGCCCGCCATGCCGGCAGCGCCGCCGCCAGCACGAACCGCCGGCTCACCGTCTTTCGGCGTTTCTTTCGCTGGAGCTTGCGCGAGAAGCTCTCGCATTCCGATCCGACACTTCGCCTGGCCGCGGCACGCCAGCCGCTGCGCGTGCCGAAGTCGTTGTCCGAGGCGCAGGTCGAAGCGCTGCTCGGTGCCGGCGACGCGACGTCGCTGCTCGGCTTGCGCGACCGCACCATGCTCGAGCTGATGTATGCAAGCGGCCTTCGCGTCAGTGAGCTGGTCGGCCTGAAGTCGGTCAATGTGAGCTTCGTCGAGAGTGCCCTGCGCGTCACCGGCAAGGGCGCCAAGGAACGGTTAGTGCCGTTCGGAGAGGAAGCGCACCTCTGGATGGAGCGCTATCTGGCCGAGGCGCGCGCCACCATCCTGGGCGGTCAATCGAGCGACGCGCTCTTCGTCACCGCGCGTGGCGGCCCGATGAGCCGGCAGAT
Source organism: Pseudomonadota bacterium (assembly GCA_030854825.1). Next base: position 1,749 of record JALYSL010000136.1, on the reverse strand, counting down.
GTTCTGGAAGATCGTCAAGGCCCGGGCGACGAGCGCGGGCATCGCGGTACCGATCTCGCCGCATACGCTGCGCCACGCCTTCGCGACGCATCTGCTCAATCACGGTGCCGACCTGCGTGCGGTGCAGATGCTGCTTGGCCACGCCGATATCTCGACCACCACGATCTACACGCACGTGGCGCGCGAACGCCTGAAGGCTCTGCACGCCACGCACCATCCGCGCGGCTGAGACGAAACCAGGTTGACGCGGGATCGGGAGGGCGGGGGCTTGCTCCGCTCATCGGTTGGGGCGGGATCAGGACGGCGGGGCGCTCTGTTGCGCCCATGTCCCCCGAAGACAGCCCGCGGCTGCCTTCTCGTCCTTTACTTCGCTCCACAGAACGCCCCACCGTCCTGATCCGGCATCGCCGCCGCTCCTCGTCCGTATGCGAACAGCGCGGCTTGCCAAGGACCTTGGCTGGCCGATGGAGCGAAGTAAAGGAGGAGAGCCGGGGCGGAGCCGCGGCTCGGGGGACATGAGCGCAATCGGCCTGCCGATGGCCTTGGCATCGGGGACGTGCCCGATGCTCTTGCCTCGCGTGCCCCGAACCGCTCAGTCGCCGACGAGCTTGGCGAAGCGCGCCAGGTCGACGTTGCCGCCGCTGATGAGGACGCCGACGCGTTTGCCCTTCAGCTCGGCCCGCATGCGCCGCGCCGCAGCGAAGCCGAGGCAGCCGGTCGGCTCGACGATCATCTTCATGCGCGAAGCGAAAAAACGCATGCACTCGACGAGCTCGGCGTCGCTCGCCGTGAAGACATCGTCGACATCGCGGCGGATGATCTCGAACGTGATCTTGCCGAGCGCCTGCGTCTGCGCTCCGTCGGCGATCGTCTTCGGCGTGTCGATGTGGACGATATGGCCGGCGCGAAAGGAACGCTGGCCGTCGTCGCCGGCCTCTGGCTCGACACCGTAGACCTTGCACGCCGGCGCCAACGCGCGCGCCGACAGTGCCGAGCCGGCAAGAAGGCCGCCACCGCCGAGGCAGACGAAGAGCGCGTCGAGCGGTCCGGTTTCTTCGAACAGCTCCTTGGCGGCCGTGCCTTGACCGGCGATGACATCGGCATGATCGAAAGGCGGGATCAGTGTCAGGCCGCGCTCCTCGGCCAAGCGCCGGCCAATCGCTTCGCGGTCTTCGCTGTAGCGGTCATAGGCGACGACTTCGCCGCCGTAGCCTCGGGTCGCCGCGACCTTCGCAGCCGGCGCGTCATGCGGCATGACGATGGTCGCCGGCATGCCGATGAGGCGCGCCGCGAGGGCGATCGCCTGGGCGTGATTGCCGGAAGAAAAGGCGACGACACCGGCCTTGCGCTGCGCCGCGTCGAAGCGAGACAGCGCGTTGTAGGCACCACGGAACTTGAACGCGCCCATGCGCTGGAAGTTCTCGCACTTGAAGAAGAGCCGCGTACCGGTCTCTTCGTCGGCCGTGCGCGAGTTGAGCACGGGGGTGCGGTGCGCGGCCGGCGCGATGCGGGCAGCGGCGGCGGCAACGTCGGCGAAGGTCGGCAGGTTCGACATGGTTTTTCCTCGATGTCGAAGGGTCAGGCGACAGCCACCGGAATGCCGGCGATCTTCGCTTTCCAAGTGGCCGGTCCGGTCTCGTGCACCGAGGTGCCACCGGCATCGACGGCCACGGTCACCGGCATGTCCTTGACCTCGAATTCGTGGATCGCTTCCATGCCGAGGTCGGCGAAGCCGACGACGCGGGCCTG
>JALYSL010000078.1 GCA_030854825.1 Pseudomonadota bacterium | reverse complement strand
TCTTTCCACTCGAGCGATTGGTGAGGCCGCGCACCGGGTCGATCGGCTCGAACGTCGGCCCGGCGCTGACGAGCACGCGCCTGCCAGCGAGCAGCTTGGGCTCGAAAAATGCGACCAGCTCGTCGCGCAACTCAGTCGGCTCGAGCATGCGGCCGTCGCCGAATTCGCCGCACGCCTGGTCGCCGCTCCCGGGACCGAGCACGGTCGCGCCATCAGCCCGCAGCTGGCTGAAGTTGCGTTGCGTCGCCGGATGCGCCCACATCTCGCGATTCATGGCCGGGGCCACAAGCAGCGGACAGCGCTCGATCGGCCGGGCCAGGCAAAGCAGCGAGAGGAGGTCGGAGGCAGCGCCATGCAGCAGCTTGGCAACGAAGTCGGCACTGGCCGGCGCGACGAGCACGGCATCGGCCTCGCGCGTCAGGTTGATGTGCGCCATGTTGTTGGCTTCGCGCGCATCCCACTGGCTCGTGAAGACAGTGCGATTCGACAACGCTTGCAGCGTCACCGCGGTGATGAACCGCTCGGCCGCCTCGGTCATGACGACCTGCACCGTGGCTCCCGCCTTGATGAGCTCCCTGACCAGCTCGGCCGCCTTGTAGCAGGCGATGCCACCGGACAGGCCGAGCACGATGTGCCGTCCGGCCAGCTCGCCAGCAGGAGCGGGGATGGGACTCACGTCGTACTCGGCGCTGCCAGAAGCGGCTCGACCAGCGCGCGTGCCGCGGCGCTGCCCCAGTCGAGATCGCCGAGCACCGTCTCGTGCGGCTTGCCGTCGCGCCCGATCAACACGGTGCTCGGAAAGATGCGCGGTGTCCACTCGACGGCGGCATCTCCTTCGGCATCGAGCAGGATCGTCGCCTTGTACGGCATGTGCTCGAGAAACGTGCGGATCACCGCCGCCGATTCCCGATAGTTGACGGCCAGGATGACGAGATCACGCTTGCGGTAGCGCTCGGCGAGGGCGTCGAGCGAGGGCATCTCGATGCGGCAGGGCTCGCACCAGGTCGCCCAGAAATTGAGCAGCACGACCTTGCCGGCCAGCCCCGGCAGCGTCCAGCGCTTGCCGTCGAGGTCGGCCAGATCGAGCCCGGGCACGGGCCTTGCCGCGGGCCAGGGTCGAACCACCGAGGCCGCGAACGCGGCCTCGTCGAGAAGCGGCGCCGCCACGGCGACCATCGCCAGGCCCAGGGCACGGCGGCGCGTGACAAACTGAATCGGCGGATGCGATGCGCTCACGTCAAGCATTGTGTTCGATACCGCGTTAAGGTGCGAAGCTCGCGAGCGCGCACCCTCGACGCAGAAACGGAAGACTCGAACGATGCCTGAATTCAGAACGCCGCGCTTCGTGCAGACCTGGGTCGCCGATTCGGCGGCCGAGCGAGCCGCGGCATCGGCGGCGCTCTGCGCCCCTTCGGCAAGCATCGCGCCGAAGTTCTTCTACGATCGTCTCGGCTCGACCCTGTTCGATGCAATCACCGAGCTGCCCGAGTACTACCCGACCCGCACCGAAGCGGCGATCTTCGCGACCCATGCCGCGCAGCTGGCCCGCGCCGTCGGCTCCGGCATGACGCTGATCGATCTCGGCGCCGGCAACTGCGCCAAGGCGGCGAGCCTGTTCCCGTTGCTCGAACCGAAGCGATACGTTGCCGTCGACATATCGGTCGAATTCCTGCACGACGCCTTGCGCCGTCTGCAACGCGAGCATCCGCAACTCGACATCGCCGGGCTCGGCCAGGATTTTTCGGCGAAGGTCGAGATCCCCGCCGACCTGCTCGCCGGCGCGCGCCCGGTCTTCTTCTATCCGGGCTCGAGCATCGGCAATTTCGCTCCCGAAGAAGCGCTTGCCTTCTTGCGCCGGGTGCGGGCCCGGGCCGACGGCGGCGGGCTCCTGATCGGTGTGGACCTCATCAAGCCGAGCGCCGTGCTCGAGGCGGCCTACGACGACGCGCTCGGCGTCACCGCCGCGTTCAATCTCAACGCGCTGCGCCATTTGAACGCGGCCATCGGCACCGACTTCGAGCCGACGCAATGGCGCCACGTCGCCTTTTTCGATGCCGCGCGTTCGCGGATCGAGATGCACCTGGAAGCGCGCGCCGCGCTCGAAGTTTCATGGCCCGGCGCGACGCGGCGTTTTGCCGCAGGCGAGCGCATCCACACCGAGAACTCGTGCAAATACACGCTCGAAGGCTTCACCTCGTTGCTCGAGGAAGCCGGTTTCGCGACACCGAATCGCTGGACCGATGACAAAGGCTGGTTCGGTGTGTTCTGGGCCGCGGCCTGACTCCTGCGTGTCGCGCGCCGATCAACGCTCGGCCAGGAACTTCAACAACCTCGTCTGAGATGCGCGCCGCGCCGCGGCATTGCCGCCGATGTGAACGCCCTGCCCCCGATTGACGCCGTTCGGCACGTCCTTCCTGATGTGCACCGGCGCCTCGCCGTCGAAGTCGTGATAAGCGCCGGGGTAGACCTCGATCTCCGGTTTCGGCTCGCCGGCGACACGGACCAGGACGCGACACGGCGCGGCCGGCGTCCAGTCGTCGGCCTGGCCGATCAGAATCAGGAGCGGCGCGGCCGGCTCGTAGCCACGCTTCAGGTCGGCTTCGCACCCTGGATAAAAGGCGACGGCGAACGCCGCCTTGGCCAGGGCCGCGCCGACGTCAGGATGGCGAAGGTTGGTCGCCGCGAGCACGGTGCTGCCGCCGTTCGACCAGCCGACGATGCCGATCTTCTTCGCATCGACGTCCGGCCGCTCGGCGAGGTAGGCGATGGCGCCGAGCGCATCGAGGCGGCGATTGGCCTGCGTCACCCGCCGCTTGCCGATCCGCTGCGTGCAAAGCTCGGTCTCGTAGCGCGGCGTCAGCGAATCGACGACGAGCACGTGATAGCCGGCGGCGTTGAAGAGCGCCGCATAGTCGCGCATGCGCTTGTTGAGCTCGTGGCGCCGATCGTAGATGCCGCCGCAACCGTGGAACAGCGCGATCGCAGACGCCGGCGACGCGGTCGCGGGGAACCAGAGCGCCGTGAGAACGATGGGCGCGCTCGCCTCGCCGTCGAGACTGGGAAACGAGACGCGCTCTTCCGCCTGCGCCGACACGAACATCGCCGCAACGACGATACCGGCCAGCCGGCGCCACCCGCTCGGCCGTTCACGCATCGTCGGCGGGCCGCGGTTGGATCGAAGGCGGATCGGGGTGGATGCGTGCCATCGCGAAGGCATCGACATAGCGACCGTCGCGCATCGCGTAGCCACGATGGCGGCCTTCCGTCTCGAAGCCGAACTTGCGATAGAGGGCGATCGCCGGTGCATTGTCGACGTACACCGAGAGCTCGATGCGCAGCACGCCCATCCATCGGTCGGCGTAGTCGCACATCGCCTGCATGAGTGCCGAACCAACACCCTCACCTTGCGCTTCGGGCGCCACCGAGATGCCGATCGCGGCAACGTGGCGGCGGCGCAGCGCCGGGGCGACCGGATGCAGCCCGCAGGTGCCGACGATGTCGCCACCCCGCTCGGCGACCAGCAGCAGGTCGTGCTTGCCGGACGCGGTGCTGTCGACGAGACGCGTTCGCCACATCTCCTCGTTGGCATGCGGCATCTGCATCAGGCCGGGAAAGACCGCCGGGTCGCCCATGATGCGGGCGTAGGCGGCCGCATCGGCCGGGGTGGCGCGGCGGATCGCGATCGTCACGGCGTTCCGTCCCTTCGGCTTGCGGCGTAGTGGAGGAAGAGCTCGTCGCCCGCCTGCTCGCTCGCCAGCAGGCGAAGGCGCCGCAGGTTCGCAAAATCGAAACCCGTGCCGTCGACCAGGCTCGGCGCTTCACCGCCGACGACCAGGGGACAGAGAGTGACGTGCATCTCGTCGAGCGCATCGGCGGCAAGGAACTGGAACAGCAAGTTGCCGCCGGCCTCGACGAGCAGGCGCTCGACGCCGCGCCGAGCGATCTGCTCGAGCAGCCAAGGGATCGGCAAGTGCGTGCCCTCGCCGCTCCAGCCTTCCGCCTCTGCGGGAAAGTCAGGGCGCAACGACGCGGCGTGGGTCAGGAACAAGGGGCGGATCGCGGTTTCGCCGAGAAACTCCGGTGTCAGCGGCACGTCGAGCTGGCGCGTCACGACGACATTCCACGGCCGGCCGCGCAGGCTCGCCCGATCAGCGAGATCAGGCAGCGCTGGATGCGGCCAGTTGCGAAAGGTGGCGCCACCGACCAGCACGGCGTCGGCTTCGGCGCGCAGGCGGCTCATGCGCGCGTGGTCGCGCGGCGAGCCGAAAAAGTGGAACCGACCCTCGCGCGTGTTGATGCGCCCGTCGAGCGAGATCGCGGAATTGCTGACGACCTTCATCGGCCTCGCGTGATCCGCACGCCGGCCCATTCGAGCCCCTGCACTGGCGGCCGCTTCTTCACCGAAACCGTGACGTGATCGACCAGCGGATTCTTCAGCACCACGGCGGCCAGCTCCTCGGCGACGCGCTCGATGAGCAGGAACTCGCGGCCCTGCACCGCATCGATCAATTCGCCGGCCAGCCGATAGTCGACGGTCTTCTCGAGATCGTCGGCGATGCCGGCATCGCGAAGCCTGGGGCAGAAAAGATGCAGCTCGACCCGCAGCGATTGCGGCGTCGCCCGTTCGGGGTCGGTGCAGCCGACCCGGCACGGCACCTCGAGCCCCTCGAGAAAAAGCTCATCCATCACTTTTGCCCCCCGCTCGCGACTGCCGTGGCAGCGCTGCCTCCGAAGGGGCACGACCGGGTTTGGGAGCGGCCCGGCGCCCAGTCACGCACGCTCCTCGACCCAGCCGCGCACCGAAGCCAGCGCCTCGCCGAGGCGCGAAGCATCGTTGCCACCGGCCATCGCCATGTCGGCCTTGCCACCGCCCCTGCCGCCCACTTGCTGGGCGACGAAGTTGACCAGCTCGCCGGCCTTGATACGCGAGGTGCTGTCGGCGGTGACGCCGGCGGCGATCTGGACCTTGGCGCCATCGGCCGCGGCGAGAACCACGACGGCCGTCTTCAGCTTGTCCTTCAGCTTGTCGAGCGTCTCGCGCAGCGTCTTCGCGTCGGCGCCATCGAGGCGCGCCGCCAGCACCCTCAGTCCCTTCACGTCGACGGCCTGGGCCGCGAGGTCGCCGCCCTGGGCCGAAGCGAGCCGGCCCTTGATTGCCGTCATTTCCTTTTCGAGCGCACGCACGTGCTCGAGCACCTGGGCCATCCGCGCCGGCACCTCGGCAGGCGCGGCGCGCAAGGCCGTGGCGAGGCGGTGCAAGGTCTCTTCGAGCGACTGCAGATAGGCCAGCGCGTTGTCGCCGGTGACGGCCTCGACACGGCGAATCCCGGCGGCGACGCCGCTCTCGGCGATGATCTTGAAGAGACCGATGTCGCCGGTGCGCTCGACGTGCGTGCCGCCGCAGAGCTCGCGGCTCGTGCCGATGTCGAGAACGCGAACCTCGTCACCGTATTTCTCGCCGAACAGCATCATTGCGCCGAGCTTTTGCGCTTCGTCGATCGGCATGACGCGAACGTTCGTGGCATGGTTCTCGAGGATCTCCGCATTCACGAGCTTCTCGACGCTGCGAATCTGGTCGTCGCTGAGCGGCGCGTTGTGCGCGAAGTCGAAGCGCGTCTTGTCGGCGTCGACCAGCGAGCCCTTCTGCTGCACGTGCTCGCCGAGAACTTCGCGAAGCGCCTTGTGCATGAGATGGGTCGCGCTGTGGTTGCGCACGGTACGGGCGCGGCGCTCGACGTCGACCTTGGCGCTGACCCGGTCGCCGACCTTGATCTCGCCCTCGACGATGCGGCCCTCGTGGCCGAACACCGCTGCCTGGATCTTCACCGTGTCCTCGACCAACATTCGCGAGGTCGCATTGCGCAGCTCGCCCTTGTCGCCAACCTGGCCGCCGGACTCGGCGTAGAACGGCGTGTGGTCGAGAATGACCACCGCGCCGTCGCCGGCCGCCGCCGAGCTCGAGGCACTACCGTCGACGTAGACGGCGACGACGCGGGCGCTCTCATGCGTCAGCGCCTCGTAGCCGTGGAAAGTGGTCGCTGCGCCGGCGTACTCGAGCCCTTGCGCGACCTTGAACTTGCCGGCCGCCCGGGCCTGCTCGCGCTGCTTGGCCATCGCTACGTCGAAGCCCGTCGTGTCGACGCCGACGCCACGTTCGCGGCAGACGTCGGCGGTGAGATCGAGCGGGAAGCCGTAGGTGTCGTGCAGCTTGAACGCGACCTCGCCGCTCAGCATGCGGGCGCCTTGTGCCGGCAGCGCAGCGATCGCCGTCTCCAGGATCTCCATGCCGTTGGCGATGGTCTGGAAAAAGCGCTCTTCTTCCTGGCGCAGCACGTCGGTGGCGCGCGGGCCGTCGCGGCGCAGCTCGGGATAGGCATCACCCATTTCCGCGGTGAGATCGGCGACGAGCTTGTGGAAGAAGGGCTTCCTCGCGCCGAGCTTGTAGCCATGGCGGATGGCGCGCCGGGTGATCCGGCGCAGCACGTAGCCGCGCCCTTCGTTGCCCGGAATCACGCCGTCGACCACGGTGAACGCGCAGGCGCGAATGTGGTCGGCGATGACCTTCAGCGACGGCGATTCGCGGTCGCAGTCGCCGCCGCCGGCGGCATCGACCACGCGCTTGGCCGCCGCCAGCAGCGTCACGAACAGATCGATCTCGTAGTTCGAATGCACGTGCTGCAGCACGGCGGTCAGCCGCTCGAGGCCCATGCCGGTGTCGACGCTCGGCTTCGGCAGCCTGTGCATCACGCCCGCGTCGTCGCGGTTGAACTGCATGAAGACGTTGTTCCAGATCTCGAT
>JALYSL010000115.1 GCA_030854825.1 Pseudomonadota bacterium | reverse complement strand
ACGATCGCCCACCTGACGACGACCCGGCGCGCTGGCCTGACCGCTGCCGAGCGACGCCTGCTGAAGTTCCTCGCTCACGGCAAGTAGGGCGTTGGCTTGCGGCGCCGTGCCGCTGCCTCTATACTTTCCCTACCGATCGGTCGGTTTTGTTTGGTCGACCCGGAACAGGAGACCGTGTGGAAGAGCAACTCGTTCTCGTCCGCCATGACGACGGCGTTCGCACGCTGAAGCTCAATCGGCCGAAGGCCCTCAACAGTTTCACCGGCGCGATGCACGGCGAGCTGGCCGCGGCGCTCGATGCCGCAGCAAACGACAGCGACGTGCGCTGCGTCGTTCTCACCGGCAACGGCCGCGGCTTTTGCGCCGGGCAGGATCTGGCCGACCCGGCGGTTGCACCGAATCTCGAGCCCGGCGGCGCGCCGACAGATGTCGGCGCCGCGATCGAGCGCTTCTACAAGCCGCTGGCCTTGCGCCTGCGTTCGATGCCGGTGCCGGTCATCGCCGCGGTCAACGGCGTCGCCGCCGGCGCCGGTGCCAATCTGGCGCTGTGTTGCGACATCGTCGTCGCGGCGCGATCGGCGAGCTTCATCCAGGCCTTCGTCAAGATCGGCCTCGTTCCCGATTGCGGCGGCACCTGGCTCTTGCCTCGGCTGGTCGGCCGGGCCCAGGCCATGGCCCTGGCGCTGCTCGGCGACAAGCTCGCCGCCGACGATGCCGAGCGCATCGGCCTGATCTGGAAATGCGTCGACGACGCTTCCTTCGAATCGGACGTTCGCGCCCTCGCGGCACGCCTGGCATCGATGCCGACGCGCGCGCTCGTCGCCGCGCGCGGCGCGATCGACGCCGCCCAGGGCCTCGACTTCGGCGCCGCGCTGAGCCACGAGGCCGCTTTGCAGCGAACCCTCGGCGCATCGCACGACTATCTCGAAGGCGTCGCCGCATTCAGGGCCAAGCGACGGGCCGTATTCACCGATCGCTGACGCGATGAGCGATTCGTCGAGTCACGAGCCGGCGGCCATCGCCGCCCACATGTTCGCGTCCGACGGCGCCTCGCGCGGCCTCGGCATGCGCATCGCCGCGGTCGGCGAAGGCACGGCGACGATGACGATGACCGTGCGCGACGACATGCTCAACGGCCATGAGATCTGCCACGGCGGCTTCATCACGACGCTGGCCGACTCGGCCTTCGCGTTCGCCTGCAACTCGCGCAACGTGGTCACGGTCGCTTCGAGCCTGGCCGTCGACTTCCTGGCGCCGGCGCATCGTGGCGACGTGCTCACCGCGAGCGCCGCCGAGACCTCGCGCGCCGGGCGCACCGGCGTCTACGACATGGTCGTGACGAACCAGCACGGCGCGAAGGTCGCGCTGGTGCGCGGCCGCTCGCACAGCCTCTCGGGCCGCACGGTACTGCCCGAGCCAGCGAAGGAGACGCCATGACCGTGAAGCGACCCGTGCCGGGCGAGCTCGAGCCGATCGAGCGCGCGAGCGTCGACGAGCTGCGCGCCGTGCAGCTGCAGCGGCTGCAGTGGAGCCTGAAGCACGCCTACGACAACGTCACGCACTATCGACAGGCCTTCGATGCGAAGGGTGTGCATCCGTCGGACCTGAAGCAGCTGGCCGACCTCGCGAAGTTTCCGTTCACGGTCAAGAGCGATCTGCGCGACAACTATCCGTTCGGCATGTTCGCGGTGCCGAAGGAGCGCGTGGCACGCATCCACGCGTCGTCGGGAACGACCGGCAAGCCGACGGTGGTCGGCTACACGTTGAAGGACATCGACATCTGGGCCGACCTCGTGGCGCGCTCGATCCGCGCCGCCGGCGGCCGGCCCGGCGACATGGTTCATGTCGCCTACGGTTATGGCCTCTTCACCGGCGGCCTCGGCGCGCACTACGGTGCCGAGCGCGCTGGCTGCACGGTGATTCCGATGTCGGGCGGGCAGACCGAGAAGCAGGTGCAGTTCATCTGCGACCTGAAGCCGAACATCATCATGGTCACGCCCTCGTACATGCAGGTGCTGATCGAGGAGCTGGTACGGCAGGGGATCGACCCGCGCTCGACCAGCCTCGAAGTCGGCATCTTCGGCGCCGAACCATGGACGGAGGCGATGCGTCACGAGATCGAGACCCAGGCCGGCATCGATGCGGTGGATATCTATGGCCTCTCGGAAGTGATGGGTCCGGGCGTGGCCAGCGAATGCGTCGAGACCAAGGACGGGCCGGTCGTCTGGGAAGACCACTTCTATCCCGAGATCATCGACCCCGAGACCGGCGAGTTGCTGCCTGACGGCGAAGAGGGCGAGCTCGTCTTCACGACACTGACCAAGGAAGCGCTGCCGATGATCCGCTACCGCACCCGCGACCTGACGCGCCTCCTGCCGCCGACGGCGCGCTCGATGCGGCGCATGGGCAAGATCGTCGGTCGCAGCGACGACATGCTGATCATCCGCGGCGTCAATCTCTTTCCGACGCAGATCGAGGAGATCGTGCTCGGCCACGGCCAGCTTTCGGGCCAGTACCAGCTGGTCGTCACGCGCGAGGGCAATCTCGACGCGGTCGAGGTGCGCTGCGAAGTGCTGCCCGCGCATGCCGAAGCCGATCGCGACGAGCTGGGCGCCTGGCTGCGCCATCGCGTCAAGACGATGGTCGGCATCACGACGACGGTGAGCGTCGGTCTGCCCGACACGCTCGAGCGCACGCTCGTCGGCAAGGCGCGGCGCGTCATCGATTAACGCAAGAAGTAACCGAAAGACACGCGATGTACACGCAAGCGATGGACACGATGGGCAAGGATCGCGACGACGCGCCGAAGGCCGTCCGCTCGGCCGAGGAAGCGGCACATCAGGCGCGCTTCGACGAGCGCATCGACGCCGGCGAGTTCATCGAGGCCAAGGACTGGATGCCTGAGAACTACCGGAAAACGCTGGTGCGCCAGATCAGCCAGCACGCGCACTCGGAGATCGTCGGCATGCTGCCCGAGGGCAACTGGATCAGCCGCGCGCCGACTTTGAAGAGAAAGGCCATCCTGCTGGCCAAGGTGCAGGATGAAGCCGGCCACGGCCTCTACCTATACGCCGCCGCCGAGACGCTCGGCACCTCGCGCGACCAGCTCTACGACGCGCTGCATTCCGGCAAGGCCAAGTACAGCTCGATCTTCAACTACCCGACGCTGACCTGGGCCGACATGGGCGTGATCGGCTGGCTCGTCGACGGCGCAGCCATCATGAATCAGGTGCCGCTCTGCCGCTGCTCGTATGCGCCGTACGCGCGGGCGATGGTGCGCATCTGCCGCGAGGAATCCTTTCACCAGCGCCAGGGGTTCGAGGCGCTCTTGACGATGGTGACGCACGGCACCGATGCGCAGAAAGCGATGGTGCAGGACGCCGTCGACCGCTGGTGGTGGCCGAGCCTGATGATGTTCGGGCCGCCCGACAGCGAGTCGCCGAACTCGGAGCAGTCGATGCGCTGGGGCATCAAGCGCATCAGCAACGACGACTTGCGCCAGAAGTTCGTCGATGCGACGGTCGAGCAGTCGAAGCTGCTCGGCGTGACCATGCCCGACCCCGACCTGCGCTGGAACGAGGAGCGGCAAAGCTACGACTTCGGCGCGATCGACTGGAACGAGTTCTGGCAGGTCGTCGGCGGCGACGGGCCGTGCAATCGCGAACGCCTTGGCGCGCGCGTGAAGGCGTGGGACGACGGCG
>JALYSL010000072.1 GCA_030854825.1 Pseudomonadota bacterium | reverse complement strand
ACCGGACGTGGACGGCGGAATCTTCACTTCCGTCATTCGCGGGCGGTGGCGCGCTGGGCGCTTCAGGCCGCGGGGTGAGCGTGCTTGGCCGCGAACTGGTTCATCGTGTCGAGTGCCAGGTTCGAGTGGGCGTACGCGGCGCCGGCGCGCATCTCGGCGGCGACCCAGATCGCCTCCATCAGCTCCTGCTGCGTCGCACCTTGTCGCAATGCGCGCTCGGTGTGGCCGCGGATGCAATACGGACATTGGGTGACGTGGGCCACCGCGACCGCGATCAGCTCCTTGACCTTCACAGGCAGCGCGCCCTCGGCAAAGACGCTCTCCCCGAACGCCTTGAAGGCCGCCGCGACATCCGGCGCCAGATCCTGGCGCTGCCGGTGCAGATCCCTCGAGGCCTGCGGGTACATCGAATCTTCCATGATCGCTCCTTGTCATGCCACCGTTAAGACAGTGTGGCGAGCTTGCGCTCGAACTCGATCTCCCTGTCCGTAACGAGGGCGGCCCGCTTCACGACACCGCGTGCTCGTCCATGCCAGGTCAGTGCTTGGCCTTGAGTGCGGTGCACTCCGGCGTCAGAGCGGCCGCCTTGAGATAGGCGATCAGGTCGGCACGGTCGCTGGCTTTGGGAACGCCGTCGTACGTCATCGACGTGCCGGGCACCATCTTCAGCGGATTGGTGAGAAAGCGGTCGAGCGAGCGCTCGGTCCAGACGATGTGCGAGTTCTTCATCGCAGGCGAGTAGTCGAAGCCGGCAACACTGCCGGCCGCTCGGCCAACCACGCCGCAGTGCCGCGGCCCGACCCGGTCGTAGGCGAGGGCGTGGCAGGCCTCGCAGCGCACGTAGACCTGCTCGCCACGGGCGGCGTCGGGTGCCGCGATCACAGGCCCGGTGACGCAGACCCAGAGCGCACCGGCCGCGACCAGCCGGTGTGCATTCATGACATGAAGGCGCTGGGCACCGGCGCTTCGCCGAGTGCGTTGCGCAGCACCGCCCAGTGCATCGCCTCGTCGCCGAGGATGCTCGCCGCCGCCTTGGCTAGGTCACGATTGGCGAACAGGGGCACCGCGCCGAGGTAGGCACTGACGGCTCCCTGCTCCAGCTTGGCCGCGAAGCGGAGCACGTCGGCCTGCGACTTCAGCTGGTCGGCAGGGAAGTGGTAGTCGGCCTTGGCCACCACCGGCTTGCCGCCCAGCTTCTCGATCGTGCTTCGAAGCAGAGCGGCATGCTCCTTGTGTTGACCCTGGAACGTGACGGCGAGATCGAGCACCGGCTTTTGCAGCAGCTTGCTTTCGGCGCCCAGCTGATACGCGGCGATGGCTTCGAGCTCGGCGCCGAGCGCCGTGTTCAGGATCTGTACGTCCTTCGGATCTCCTGATCCTGCCGTGGCGGCAAGGGCTGGCTTGCCGGCGAGCAGGGCGATGGCGGTGCCGGAAAGCACCAGTCCGCCGGATTGGCCGAGGAACATTCGGCGCGCCACGATGGGCGAGGACATCTTCAGAAACGACATCATTCTTCTCCTGGGGTGGGTGGGCAGGACCGGGGACCGTCCCGGCCTTCGGAAATGCGCTCCCGCACGCTGGCGACGATGCGGTCGCAACGCGCTCCGGCGAACGCGAACGCGTCGCCGATCGCGAAGTCGACGTCGCGCGAAAGGCCTTCGCGCAGGAGGCTGCGGGCTCGAAAGAAGCGGGTGCGGACCGTGGCCTCTGGAATCTCGAGCGCGCAGGCCGTCTCCTCGACGCTCATCTCCTCCACGGCGCGCAGCATGAAGACGGTGCGAAAGACGTCGGGCAGGGCATCGATGCGCTTTTCCATCAACGCGCGCAACTCGCTGCGCATGGCGACGCGCTCGGGCTCGTGATCCGGGTCATCTTCCATATGGGTTGCGTCGCTTTGCGCTTCGACGAGTACGGACGCATCGATCGGGATCACCTGCGCACCACGACGCCGCAGCCGGCCGAGCGCTTCGTTGAGAACGATGCGCACGAGCCACGTCGACACCTTCGATTCGGCGCGAAAGCCGGCGAACGCGCACCAGGCACGCAGATAGGCCTCCTGAAGCACGTCTTCGGTGTCGTCGTCGTTGCGCAGAACGCTGCGCGCGGTGCGAAAGAGCAGGCGGTTGTGCCGACGCATGAGGGCCTCGAAGGCCGCCATGTCGCCCGCGCCGGCGCGCTTCGCCAGCTCGACGTCGTCGACGCCATGGGCGTCGAGGTCGACGGATTTCAAGAAGGCGGTCTTCATGGGCTTGCTTTCTTCCATTGGATGTCGGCGGGTGCCTCGGCGTTCCCGCCGCGCTTCGTCGGCGGGCCACGTCGACAATAGAGCGATCGAAAGGGCCGGAGGCTGCCTTCTGAATATCGATTCCACAGCGCCGGACGGCGCCATCGGCCAGTCTGGGGCCGCCCAAGCCCGGGCCGACGTCATGCGCTGGCGCAAGGCCGAGCGCGAGCGGATCATCGCCGCCCGCCTCGCGTTGGAGCCGGGCCAAAGGCGCAGGCACTCGCTCGCGATCTCGCGCCATCTCGACACCCTGGTGGGCGACGTGAAGGGGTGCACCATCGGCGTGTACTGGCCGTTTTGCGGCGAACCCAACCTGCGCCGCTGGATGGAAGGCATCGTCGCGCGCGGCGCGTCGTGCGCGCTGCCCGTGGTGATCGCCCGGCAGACTCCGCTCGTCTTTCGCTCGTGGAAGCCGGGCGACAGGATGTGCGGCGGCGTCTGGAACATACCGATCCCGGCCGAAGGCGTCGACGTGACACCCGACGTCGTGATCTCGCCGGTCGTCGGTTTCGACCCCCGCTGCTACCGGCTCGGCTATGGCGGCGGCTTCTACGACCGAACGCTGGCCGCGATGGCGAAGACACCACGCGTCATCGGGGTCGGTTTCGCCCTGTCAGCCATTCCCACGATCCACCCTCTGCCCCACGACATCGCGATGGACGCGATCGTGACGGAATTCGGGCCGCTGCTGCCGCTCGGCCCGACCTGAGGAAGTCCGTGATCGCGGCCGAGCGCGACCCGTCAGGTGCCGTTCAAGCGCGTGACGCGCCGGCCTTTGAACGCGACCGCTTCCGCCAGGCGAGCATGCCGAACATGCCGACGCTGAACAATGCGTAGGAGCTCGGCTCCGGAACGGGTGCGGCCATCGCATCCACGCCGTTGAACTCATAGGCGAGCTGACGACTCCCGTCGGTCACGCCCACGCCGTAGGTGGTCGTTCCGGGTCCGAACATGTCGCCGTCCCCCCACAGGTTGACCGTATAGCCCCCGGCCACCGTGAACGCCATGCCGAAGACGTCCACGAAGGTTCCGGTAAAAAGGAAGTCGCAATCGATCGGCGAGCCCTCCGCGAAATAGAGATTGTTGTAGGTCAACGCGCCCGCAGTCGGCCCGGTGCCGTAGTCGATGAAACTGAGGCTGGTGGGGACCAGCGGGTCGAAGGCGGCGTCCCTTTCATTGGCCGGATGAATCGGCACCAGTCCGGTGATCGAGGCATTGAGAATGCCATTCGCTGCATTTGAAAACGTCCCGGTGATGGCGGTGATCATGGACGCCCCGGGCGGGTCGGCTCGGCAGACGTTGTGGCCAGCCGTCCCGCAGTTCAGATCCGGATCCGCGGGCCCCACATTGGGCGCGATCGTGAATTGGCCGCTGCTGCTGAACCCCAGGCCGTTGAAACTGAACGCGATCTCGCCGGCATTCGCCTGCGATGTGAACGCCATCGCCGCGATCAGGGCCCCCAACGCTGAAATCTTGGTCCTCATACGTGCTCCTTTGTCATTGTTCGCCAATACGCCGCGAAAATCATAGCGAGATATGCCAAACAGGCGTTCATCATTTTTCCCTTTGCCCTCGCTCGAATAGTTATGAGACGCGTGTGTTCGATGTCGACATGGGCGGCCGCTCGAAGTTCGCTCGGTCTCGCCCGAGCGTGGTCCGCACGGTCACAGCGGAGATCCTTGCGGCTCTTCGGGTTGCGCGAAACTGGCGTCGCCTGCAATCCGCTGCGGCGTCTCTACCGGGCTGGCCAGAATTTCGTCGAGCATGCGATAGAGGCGGCTGAGCAGTTCGTTGCCGAGCTGGAGCTCCATTTGCCGATAGGTCTCCTCGACCCTCGGCGCGATTCGCGCGGCGAGGGTTCGGCTCTTTGCAGTCAAGCGAACCTGCACGCGCCGCTGATCGTGGGCGGTCCGCTTGCGGACGACCAGCCCGAGCTCATCCATCCGGGCCAGCATGCCGGCGAGGCTCGGGCTGGAGATCCGGCAGATTTCGCCGATCTCGCGCGGCTCGAGAGTCGGTGCATCGAGGAGCGCCCGAATGATCCGCCATTGCTGCTCGGTGACGCCGTGCTCGTTCAGGATCGGTCGGAACCGCCCCATCAGCTGCTCGCGTGCCTGCAGCAGCAGCAGCGGCAGGTTGCGATGAGCGAACTCGGCTTTCTGTCTTCTTTTCATGTCCGCGTATTCCCTGCCATTGACCCGGGCGCATGCTAGCAACTACATTGCTCACATGTTAGTAAATCGCCGTGCTGCCTGACATCCTGAGCGAGCTCGAAGACTCGTGCCCACCATCGATGGGAGGCGAGGAGTGGCGCTTGCGCGTGCAGCTCGCCGCCTGCTATCGCGTCTTCGATCACCTGGGCTGGATCGAGCTGGTGTTCAACCACATCACGGTTCGCGTTCCGGGCGTGCAGCCGACCTACCTCATCAACCCGTTCGGCCTCAACTACCGCGAGGTCACTGCGCGCAACCTGATCAAGGTCGGGCTCGACGGGATGGCGCTGGAGCCGACCGAGTACCTCGTCAATCGCGCCGGGTTCGTGATTCACAGCGCCGTGCATGCGGCGCGCAGCGATGCGCACTGCATCATGCACACCCATACCACTGCCGGGATCGCTGTCGCTTGCAAGGAACGCGGCCTCGGCCACGACGACTTCTACGGCGCCGAGCTGTTCGGCGATGTCGCGTACCACGCCTTCGAAGGCATCACGGTGCACGAGGACGAAGGCCCGCGACTGGTCGCGAGCCTCGCGGACAAGCGCATCCTGATCCTGCGCAATCACGGCATGCTGGTCGTCGGCAGCGACGTCTTCAACGCTTTTCGCTGGATGTGGACGCTGCAGCGAGCCTGCGAGGTGCAGGTGGCCGCGGCGTCCCTGCCCGGGCACGACGTGGCGCTCAGCGACGACGTCCGGCGCGCCTGTGCCCGCGACGCGCGCGAGTTCGAGCCACGCGACCGGCTCGAACGCATGCTCTTCACGAG
>JALYSL010000068.1 GCA_030854825.1 Pseudomonadota bacterium | reverse complement strand
AGCTCGAGGTCGGCGCGGCTCGGCAGGTCGGGCGGCAGCCCGAACGGCAGGGCGATGTCCGAGCTTTCCTCGCCCGCTTGCAAGCGACGCGCGATCCGGTTGGCAGCGACCTTGACTTCGCCTTCGGTGCGTCCGGCATCTTTCTTTGCGGTGATGTCGTCGACCCAGTGGCCGAGATGATCGAGCACCCAGTGGGTGAACTCGATCAGCGGCGGCAGGACGGCGCGCTGCTCGGCGAGCTGGCTGTTGAAGACCTGTTCGCAGGCCCAGGCGGCTTCGCCGAAGGCCTTCAGGCCGACCATCCGCGAGCTGCCCTTCAAGGTATGGAAGGCACGGCGCACGGTGGTGAGGAGGCCGAGGTCGCCGGGCGACTGCTGCAGCCCCGTTGTCGCATCGTTGGCGCCGGCGATCACCTCGCGCGCTTCTTCGAGGAAGACCTCGCGCATTTCTTCGTCGTGCTCGAGATCGCCGATCAGCACGATCGGCTTCATCGGCTCGGGCGGCCGCGCTTCGACGACGACATCGAAACCGGCCGGCTCGGTCGAGGTGGCGACGAAGTCGACCAGCGCTTCGGAGAGCTCGCCGCGTGCCGTCGTGACCTTGACCGGATCGTCGGCGGCCTTGAGCAGCGCTTCTTGCGCCTTCAGCACCGCGGCGGCCAGCCCCGGCTGGTCGGCGGCCTGCGCCTCGTGCGACAGGCGCTCGAGATCGCGCGTCACGTCGAGCAGCGGCACGTCGTCGCGCACCGAGCTGAAGGCAAGCATCTGCGCCTGCTCGATCAGGCGGGCCTCGACCGGCGGTGCCTGCTCGGGCGCACCGCTGCTGCGACCCATCACCGGGGCGAGCGTGCCGGCTTCGGCGTCATAGACGAACAGCGACTTGGCGAGCTGCGGCTGCACGCTCAGCATGTCGATCATGAAGCCGAGTGCGCTCAGGTTTCCGGCCAGGCGCTGGAAAACGCCGGCCTGGGCGATGCGCGCCGGATCGACTTCGGTCGAAACAAGACCGTGCACCTCGTCGCGCATGCGCAGCAAGGCTTGCGATGCCTGGTCCATGCCGAGCACCGACAGCACGCCGCGCATCGAGGCCAATTGCGTCGGCACGTCGCTGAGCACGCCCGGTTCGGTCGGATCGCGAAAGAAGGTGTCGATCGCCTTTTCGGCCTCGCCGAGCGAAACGCGGAGCTCCTGCACGACGCTGCCCATCGTCTGCCGATCGGAGACGCGGCGATAAAGCTCCTCCATCCACTGCTCGAGCGGATCGGGCGGCGCTTCCTGGCGAACCGCCGACAGGCGTTCGGCAAGGCGACGGACGCGCGCCGCATGCTCCGGATCGTCGAAGTCGCCGTCTTCGAGCGCGGCTTCGATGTAGAGCAGGCTGGTCGCGACTTCCATCGCCAGGGCCGGCGGCGGCGCCGCGTTCGAGGCTTGCGTCTGCGTCACGGCGGTCTGTAGCTCGGCGGCGAAGGCCTCGCCGAACGGGAAGAGTTTGCGCAACGAATCGCCGACCAGGGCGAACTGCTCGGCCAGGCCCGAGATGCGATGCATCTCGCCGCCCGCCGTCGCCGACCACGCTTCCTTGGCGGCGATGACGCGTTTCTTGGCGTGTGCGATGACGGCCGGATCGAAACGACCGAGAACGCTCAGCGAATAGTCGGTGGGCACCTGCTCGGCCAAGCCGAACGCCGCGCGTACGGCGGCCAACCGCGGCACACGCATGCCGCGACCGGCCGGCGCGCTCTGCGATGCGAAAAAGAGCAGGTCGCGAGCCAGCCGTTCGGAAACGTCAGAATCGCCACGCTCGAGAATGCGGAACTGGGCGAGCAGGCGCGAAGCCACGCGCTTGGTGAAGACATCGAAACCGAGCAGGCCGTGGTGCTGCGCTTCGAAGACCGCGGCGGCGAGATTCCAGAAGGTTCGCACTTGCGGATGCGCGGTGGCGGCCGCCAGGCCGGCGCAGACGTCGCTCATCCGCGCCGCGGCCGTCAACGCCTGGGTGCCTCGCATCAGCTGCAGGAGGCTGCTCTCGAGCTGGGTGCGTACCGTCGCGTCGGCCTGACGCGGCAGAACCTCGGCATCGCTCTGGACGTCGCGCCAGCGCCAGTCCATCGGCCACAGGTCGGCCGGATGAACGCGCTCCGCTTCGACCGCTTCCTGTACCGCGCGGTATTGCGGGAAGAGCGACAGCGGCGAGACGGCCTTGCCGCCGAGCACGCGCGTCAGGAAATCGAGCAGCGCGAACGACGAGCGCTCGATGTCGGCAACGAGCTCCGGCGTCAACGATTGCGGCCGGGCGATGCTCTTCTGCACCGCCATTTCGCTGGCTCGCAGGACGATCGCCGGCGCCGGCAGGCCGACCAGCTCGAGCGCGCCGACACCCTGGTGAATCTGGGCGCGCGCCGTGCGCAGCACGCCGGGGTCGACGCCGTCGAGGTCGGATCCGTTGACGGCTTCGGAATCCTTGAGGAAACGGCGCAGCGACTTGTGCGCCGCATCGAGCGAGCGTCGAAGCTCCTCCTGCACCCAGGCGATGGCGCTGAGGTCGTCGGCGGATGCGGTGGCGGCCGCGGTGGCGGCGGCGGAGTCCTCGAGCGTGCTGTCCATCCGGCGCCTCGGCTGCTTGCTAAATGGGGGCGGGTCGGTGCCCGGGGTTCAGTGGGCTTCGGCCGCGGTCAGGCGATCTTGAATCGCGCGACCGACTGGTTCAGCTCCTCGGCCGTGCGCGAGAGCTCGCGCACCATCTGGGCCGTCGAACGCGTGCCCTCGCCGGTCTGTTCGGTGACCGCGAAGATGTGCTGGATGTTCGCGGCGACGACGTTGGCCGACTGGGCCTCGGAGAGCGACTGCTGCGAGATCTGCGAGACAAGATCGGTCAGCTGACGCGTGACGCGGTCGATGTCGCCGAGCGCCGTACCGGCCGCGTCGGTCAGTCGCGTTCCTTCGACCACGCCTTGCGTCGACCGCTCCATGGCGCCGACCGCGTCCTGCGTGTCGGTCTGGATCGTCTTGACCAGCGCCGCGATCTGCCGCGTCGCGTCGGCCGAACGCTCGGCCAGCCGCTGCACTTCTTCGGCCACGACCGAGAAGCCTCTTCCTGCGTCTCCGGCGGAGGCCGCCTGAATAGCGGCGTTGAGCGCCAGCACGTTCGTCTGCTCCGTGATGTCGGAGATCAGCTCGGTGATTTCGCCGATCTCCTGCGACGATTCGCCGAGCCGCTTGATCCGCTTCGACGTTTCCTGGATCTGGTCACGAATCGAGTTCATGCCGCCGATCGTGTTCTGCACCGCCTTCAGGCCGGACTCGGCGGCGTGCAGCGATTGCCGCGCCACCTGTGCCGTTTCCTGCGCCTGCGCCGACACGTGGTTGATGCGCCCGGCCATCTGCAGCACCGACTCGCCGGTGTCGCGAATCTCGCGCAACTGCTCGGAAGAGGTGGCGAGCAGCTCGCTCGAGTTCGCCTCGACCTGCTCGGTGGTCGCCGCCACCCGGGTCACCGTGCCCTGCACCTGCGAGACCAGCGTGCGCAATTCCTCGACGGTGTAGTTGACCGAATCGGCAATCGCGCCGGTGATGTCTTCGGTCACCGTCGCCTGCTGCGTCAGGTCGCCTTCGGCAACGCCCTGCAGCTCGTTCATCAACCGCAGAATCGCCGCCTGGTTGGCGTCGTTGACGCGCTTGGCCTCTTGCTCCTGCCCTTCGGCTTCGACGCGCCGGGTCTGTGCGACCTGCGCGCGCTGGTTCTGTTCAGTGACATAGAGGCGCAAGAAGCCGGCACCGCCGAGAAGGACGAGGGCGGCCGAAAGAACCAGCAGCAGCAGGATTCCGCCCGTCAACCCCGACTCGCCGCTCAGCTTGTCCTGCACCGCCTCGAGATTCTTTCGCAGCGGTTCGCTGTCGCTGACGATGGCGTTCTGCGCCTCGCGCGCCGAATTGAGTCCGGCCAGGTTGTCGAGAATGACGCCGCCCCGTGACTTCGTTTCCTGATAGGTCTTGGACAAGGCGATCAGGCGTTCGCGGATCTGCGGGTCGCGTGTGCCGGGCAGGCCCATCTGCGAGTTGCCATCGAGCAGCGCCTTGTTGAGGTCACTGAACGAATTCAGGTCCTTGCCAAGCAGGAACACGGCCTCGGGATTGACACCTTCGCCGGTCAGGAACTCGTTGGCCGACTTGCCGATGCGCTGCGTCAGCATCACGAGCTGGCCGAGTGTGGACACTTCGACCGGGCTGGCCTCGCGTTGCAGCTTGAGCGAAAGAATCGCCTCCGACGCTTCGAGCAGCTCGAACGACTGACGGTTGATGGCGCGCAGCGACTCGCCGATATCGGTGAGTGCCTTCTGCTGCGCCAGAACGACGCCGGCGTTTTTCTCGGCCCGATCGACCAGCGGCAGCACCGCGTCGAGCGCGCCCTGCACGTCCGAAGGAACCGCAGGCACCGAGCCCTCACCCGTCTTCAGGCTGTGCACGTTGCTCGCCAGAACCTCGACGCTGTCCTTGACTTCGGGAAAGGCGGCGGCGCTGCCGATCAGCGCTTGCGACACCGACTTGGCCAGGCGCTGCGATTGCATCAGCGCCTGACCGGTGGCAGCCACCTCGGCCGAACCGCGGCTGGCCGAAACGAAGGAGTAGATCGTCAGCACGACAAGGCCGACCAGGCCGACGCCGAGCAAGAGCACCAGAATGCCTTGCTGCTCTCCGGGCGAACGCTTGCCGATCAGCGGCAGGCCCGAGCCGAGCGGTGCGGCGCCGGTGTCGGCACCTTGCAGCCGGGTCTCGATGAAATCGGCGGTCTCCGACGGCATGGCCTCTGAAATGATCGAGCCGGCTTGGTGCGAATCGTTGGCCACGCTCGGCGGAACGTCGAAGGCGGCGGCCGCCTCGACGTCGGCGAGAGGCAGGTCGCTGGCGGCGATCACGGCGCCGCTGCCCTCGGGAAACGCGTCGGCGAAAGCCGCGTCGTCGTCGAGCGCGCCGCGCTCCGGCGCCGAACCTTTCTGGCCCCAACCCTTGATCTTGTTCACGAAGCTCATATGGCCCTCTCAGGTTGCCGAGTCATCTAGCCGACGATCCTCAGGAACGACTCGTCGCCGGCAAGCTCGGCGAGATTCAGCTCCTGCCAGACGCGAGCCGATGCATCGCGATATCGC
The DNA here is from genome assembly GCA_030854825.1 of Pseudomonadota bacterium. The sequence continues at coordinate 1,228 of JALYSL010000068.1, read as the reverse complement.
GCGCCAGCGAACGCGGGGCGCGCGCCGCCTTCTTCCGTGTCGCGCGTCAGCTCGTCTTCGCCGCGCAATCCCGACAGTCGATCGACGAGCAGCACGCAGTTGATGTCGAACGACTGGTTGAAGCCGACGAAGCGCGCCTGGTCGCGGCCGGCCTCAATCGTCTTCACGCCGAGAAAACCGGCCAGATCGACGACGCCGTGCAGGTGACCGCGCAGATTCGAGACGCCGAGAAACCAGCGATGGCTGTGCGGCACGTGGAGCATCGGCGCCATCGCGAATATCTCACCGGCATCGCGCAAGGGAAAGAGAAAGCCTCGCGCGCCGCACTCCACCGCCAGCCATGACTGGCCGACCGGCTCCGTGCGAGCGGCCTGGAGGCGGTCGGCGAGCCGGGTCTGGAGATCGCGCAGGGCCTGCTTGTTTGCCATTCACAAGGGCCCGTTCAGTCGAAGGCGCGGATCTTGGCCATCAACTCGGTCGGATCGACCGGCTTGACGATGTAGTCACGGGCGCCCTGGCGCATGCCCCAGACCTTGTCGGTTTCCTGGTTCTTGCTCGTGCACATGATGACCGGCACGTTCGAAAAGCGCGGATCGCGGGTGATCGCCCGCGGCAGCTGAAAGCCGTTCTGCCCGGGCATGACGACATCCATCAGGATCAGGTCGGGCTTTTCCTCGCCGAGGCGCTTCATCGCGTCTTCGCCGTTCTCGGCCGTGCGCACCTCGAAGCCCCGCTTGCCGAGCAGCTCGGAGAGGTGATGCAGCTCGGTCTTCGAATCGTCGACGAGCAGGATCTTCTGGATCGGCATGGCAAGAGCTTTCTTAGAGCGCAACGGCGGCGCAGCGGGCGCCGCGCATCACGCCGCGCGCCGATGCTGCTGCACGGCCCGCAGCAACTGATCTTTGGTGAACGGCTTGGTCAGGTAGTCCTCCGAGCCGACCATGCGGCCCCGGGCCTTGTCGAACAGGCCGTCCTTCGACGACAGCATGATGATCGGCACCGTGGCGAATTTCTGGTTGCGCTTGATGATTGCGCAGGTCTGGTAGCCGTCGAGGCGAGGCATCAGGATGTCGCAGAAGATGAGGTCAGGATCGTGATCGTTGACCTTCGAGAGGGCATCGAATCCGTCTTCGGCCAGCAAGACCTCGTAGCCGCCCTGCTTCAGGAAAATCTCGGCGCTGCGACGAATGGTGTTGCTGTCGTCGATGACGAGCACCTTGAGTCCGGC
>JALYSL010000065.1 GCA_030854825.1 Pseudomonadota bacterium | reverse complement strand
GGAGTGCCTTCGGGGTCGGCGGCGCCAGCCAGTGGAGCGAAGAAATGACGCGTTCGAGAGTCTCCGGTTGGGTTCGCGTGTTCGCCGTGCTGGCATTCACCGCAGCGGTCGCGGGCTGCACCACCATCCAGGCCGCGCGCGGCGGCCCCGGCCAGCGTCTGGACCCCTGGGAACACTGGAACCGGAAGGTCTTCAACTTCAATGAAGACGTCGACCGCACGGTTCTCAAGCCGGTTGCCACGGCCTACACCGATGTCGTGCCGCAGCCGATGCGCCAGGGCGTCGGTAATTTCTTCCGCAACTTCGCCGACGCCTGGTCGGCGATCAACAACATGCTGCAAGGCAAGTTCGAGACCGGCTTCGAGGACGCGACGCGGGTAGGCACCAATACGCTGTTCGGTCTCTTCGGCATTCTTGACGTGGCTTCGGAAATGGGCCTTGACCATCACTACGAAGATTTTGGCCAGACCCTCGGTCGCTACGGCGTGGGCGCCGGTGCCTACATCGTGTTGCCGGTGCTCGGCCCGTCGACTGTGCGTGACGCTGCGGCCTTGCCGATCGACCGGCTGGCGTCGCCGCCGGCTTTCTTCAACGGCACGCGGACGCAGATCGGCCTCACGGTGCTGCAAATCGTCAACACTCGCGCGGGACTTCTGGGCGCGACCCGCGTCATCGACGACATCGCCCTCGACAAATACACCTTTATTCGCGACGCCTACCTGCAGCGCAGGCGGAGCCTCGTCTTCGATGGCGACGTCCCGCAAACCCCGTCCGCTCCCGAAGCGGCGGCATCGGATGCGGTGGGCGCGGCGGAGGGCAACCTTGCGCCTCCGGCAGCGGCAACACCCGCCCCGGCCGCCGGCTCCGCGCCGGCCCGTTGATTGCCTGCCCACATTTTCAAGGAAACATCCATGAATTCGACGAGACGACTCATTGCATCGCTGGCCGCATCGGCGCTGGCGCTGCTCGCAGCCAGCGGGGTCGAAGCACAAGGCGCAAAGACGCCCGACGCGCTGATCAAGGAGGTTTCCACGGACGTCCTGAACGCCGTCAAGGCCGACAAGTCCATCCAGTCGGGCGATGTGCGCAAGGTGATCGTGCTTGTCGACCAGAAAGTCTTGCCTTACGTCAATTTCCAGCGGATGACGGCGTCGGCGGTCGGCCGCTACTGGCGGCAAGCAACCCCCGACCAGCAACAGCGTCTCGAAGCCGAGTTCAAGCTGCTTCTGGTGCGCACCTATTCAGGCGCCCTGGCCCAGGTGAGCCAGGAGCAGACCGTCGAGCTGAAACCGATGCGCTCGTCACCTGCCGATACGGAAGTCGTCGTACGCACCGAAATTCGCGGCAAGGGCGATCCTATGCAGCTCGACTATCGCCTCGAGAAAGCCGGTGACTCCTGGAAAATCTACGACGTCAACGTGCTGGGTGTCTGGCTCGTCGAGAACTATCGCAACAGCTTCGCACAGGAGATTGGCGCCGACGGCATCGAAGGTCTGATCGGCAAGCTCGCGGAGAAGAACAAGGCCGCCGGGGCGAAGAGCTAAGGCCGTGCTGCTGTTGCCGGCCACGCTGACTGCCCACCAGGCGCGAGACACCTTGCGCATGCTCAAGCAGGCCTTGCAGCAGGAGGGTGGTGAGAGCGCTGTCGTCGTCGACGCCGGCCAGCTCCGGCATTTCGATTCGGCCGCGCTCGCGGTGCTCCTCGAGGTCGATCGCCTTGCCGAAGCCTGGGGACGGCCGTTCTCCATTCGCTCGGCGCCCGCCAAGCTGGCGGCACTGGCCAAGCTCTATGGAGTCGACGCGCTCCTGCTGAAAACGGCCACCGCACCGGTACCGGCGAGGCCGCCGGCGCCGCGACCGATCAGCGCAAGCCGGCGACGTAGTCGGCCAAGGCCTTGATTTCGCGGTCACCCAGTTTGGCCGCCACGCCGGTCATCGCCGCGTTGTTGCGGCGAACGCCACCGCGAAAGGCGATGAGCTGGGCTTCGACGTATTCGGCCTGCTGGCCCGACAGACGCGGGTACTGCACCGGAATTCCCGCGCCGCTCGGCCCGTGACAGGCGGCGCATGCGGGAATGGCACGAGCGGCAATGCCACCGCGATAGATCTTCTGGCCAAGGGCAGCCAGAGTCTTGTCCTTGGCGAAACCCGGCTTGGCATTCTTGCTGGCGTAGAACGCGGCGACGTTTTTCATGTCGTCGTTGCTCAACGTCGCAGCCATTCCATTCATGATCGCGTTGACGCGCTTGCCGGACTTGAAATCGGTCAGCTCCTTGACGAGATAGTCCGCGTGCTGGCCTTGCAGGATCGGGTTGGCCGGGCTGCCACGCGTGCCGTCGTTGGTGTGACAGGCGGCACAGACATTCGCGGAGATCGTCGCGCCCTTGGCCGGATCTGGCTTCGCCATGGGCGCAGTTGCCGGCGCGGACGCCGAGGCGCCTTCAGCTGCGTACGCGCACGTGCCGAAGAAAGCCACGGCAAAACAGGTGAGCACTCGAGCGGCAGGCTTCATGGGAAGAGGGAGTTCTCGTGCAAAGCTGCTGATTTTACAATGACCGAATTTCAAAGAGCCATGCCTGACCTCTCGGCGTCAAAGCCACCGCCTGCCGAAGTGCCTGTCGACGCATCGGCCGAAGCGAAGCGGGCCCTCGCGTGGACACACACGGCGCGGTTTCTCACCACCGCGAGCAAGCTCTCCGAACTGCCGGTCAGCGAATTGCCCGAGATCGCGTTCGTCGGCCGTTCGAACGCCGGCAAGTCGACCGCCATCAATGCCCTCGCCCAGCACAAGCGTCTCGCGTTCGCGTCGAAGACGCCCGGCCGAACTCAGCACATCAATCTCTTCGAGGTCGGGCCGAAGGACGCACCGGACGCGCTGTTTGCGGACCTCCCGGGCTATGGCTACGCCGCGGTCGAGCGCTCTGCCAAGCAGCGTTGGCAACAGGTGATGGCCGACTATCTGGAGATCCGGCGCAACCTTGAAACGATCGTTTTGCTCGCCGACGCGCGGCTCGGCCTCACCGTCGCCGATCACGCCTTGCTCGACTTCGTCGCGCCGCGCATTGGCAACGGCAGCGTCAAGATGCTGGTCCTGCTGACCAAGGCCGACAAGCTGCCGCGTTTGAAGGTCGACGCCGCGTTGACCGAAGCTGCCCAGGTCATTGAGCAATACGCGACCGATGCATCCGACGTTTCGCTGGTTGCGTTTTCTGCCCTGCGCGGGCAGGGGATCGCCGATGTCGCAGTTTTCCTGCGCGCGGCCGTGCGCCGAACCTGATCAGTTGTTGGCCTTGCCGCCGGGAATGTCCCAGTGGAACTTCGTGGCCTGCTGCAGCGCTCCGGGGTTCTTCTCTCTCAATCCCTGCTGGTAGTACTCGATGGTGATGTCCTTGAACACCATCTCGATCTTTTGAGCGACATTGCCTTCGTCGGTTGCGCTCTGGTTGACTTTGGTGATGAACGCATCCTTCATGATCACCTTGAAGAACGCCTGCGGCTTGCCCGCGCCCGTCGTCTCGGCCAGCTCGAGCTTGATGTCTTCGAACGACGCGCCTGTGCAGATGGAGAGCAATAGGGTCGTCGACGAGCGGTCCCAGCAATGCTCCCAGCTCATCTTGCCGGTGCGACTCGGTACGCCGTGAAATACTCGACGATTGCGCGTCAATTCGAACCCATCCATGCCCGAAACCTTCGACATCGAACTACGCAGCGGCATTCGCCTGAGCTGCCGCGCCAGCGGGTCGACGGGCGCGCCGGTGCTTCTCTTTCTGCATGGTTTTCCCGAGGCCGCATTCGTTTGGGACGAGTTGCTTGAGCATTTCGGGACACGCTACCGCTGCGTCGCGCCCAACCTGCGCGGCTTCGAGCGATCGTCGGCACCCGCCGAGGTCGAGTCATATCGCGCCGAGCATCTGGTGGCCGACATCGCCGCGCTGATCGACGGGCTCGGCGGTCGCGTCGATGCGCTCGTCGCCCACGACTGGGGCGGTGCAGTCGCCTGGAATCTCGCCGTGCAGCGGCCAGAGACGATGCGCCATCTGGTGATCATCAATTCGCCGCATCCGGCGACCTTTCTGCGTGACCTCCAGCACGACGCGAAGCAGCAGGCGGCGAGCGCCTACATGAATTTTCTCTGTCGCCCCGATGCGGAGTCGTTGCTCGCCGAGAACGACTTCGCCCGCCTCTGGCCATTCTTCGACAACATGGGCGCCAGCGACCCTTCGCAGCTCGGCGGCGGCTGGCTGACCGAGACGGTGCGGCAGCAATATCGCGAAGTCTGGAACGCCGGCCTGCGCGGTGGTTGCAATTACTACCGCGCCTCGCCCATTCGACCGGCGACTTCCAGCGATTCAACCGTGACAACACTCCGCCTGGCGCCGGAGGTCGTGACCGTGAAGGTGCCGACGCGAGTCATCTGGGCCGAAAATGACCTGGCCCTGCCGCCGTCGCTGCTCGAAGGTCTGGGCGAGTTCGTCCCCGACCTGCGTGTGGTTCGCGTCCCTGGCGCAACGCACTGGATCGTTCACGAGCAACCGCGGCGAGTCGCCAGCGAGATCGAAGCCGAACTCGCGTGTTAGTGCTTCAAGCCCGCAGCGGAAGCTCGCGCATCATGCGATCGACGGCGCGCTGCACCAGCGGCTTCGATTCGATCGGCTGAACCAGCCCAGCGGAGCTCAGCCTTTCCAGTGCGCGCCGCGTGATCGAGTGCGTGCGCGACGGCGATTCGCCGGCGAAAAGAAAGAACAGGCTGCGGTCACTGCGCCAGAGCAACTGGGCACGGCTCCAGTGCCCCTGAAGGAAGATGCGCTGACGGTCGCCGGCGCGCAGGGCTTCGATGCGCCGTGCCGGGTCGTCGTCGACCTTGTCGCCGCTGCTCGGCAGATGCTCGGCAGGCACCGTCTCCATCGACGACAGGTCGATCACCGAATCGCTGAAGCTGCGTGCCGCGGCTGACGCGGGCAGGACTTCGTCGCGCATCTTCTGCACGATTTCCTCGGGCGTCAGCGCGCCGTTGCCACGCGTGCCGGGGCGCAAGGCCTCAGTGTGAATGACCATCAGCTCGTTCATCACCGACTGCTGCTCGGTGACCCCGAGCGCAACCAGTTCCATGCCCGTACGCAGCCGCTGCAGCAATCCGGGAAGGAGCTGCAGCAGGCGCTGGCGACTCTGCGGATGGTCCGGGATTTGCAGACTCCACAGCAGATCGTCGACCGTCTTCAGGTCGCTCATCGTCGGCTCCGACTGCTCGCCATGACGGAGCATGTCTTCGGCAATCACCTGAGCCCAGGTGCCGGTGATGAACCGGCGGATGGTCGGCGACGCGCGCACCGAAACCATCTGGTCGGTCAGGCGCTGCGCCAAGTGCTGCTGCAGGATTTCGCGTCGCTCGGCGAGCTGGAGCGCGTCGACCGAAGCCTGGGCGAGCCGCAGCTGGTTTTGCAGCTGTTCGGAAAGGAACACGTCGATGCGATTGAGGCCGCGTCGGAAAAGCGTGGTGTCGGGCGAGGTCGAGCCCGCCATCTCTTCGGCAACGGCGACGCAGAACGAAAGAAAGGCGGACAGACGCGGATCTTCCAGCCGTGAATAGCCGAGACTGACTTCGCCGATCCGGTCGAGCAGGCGCCACACCGGGTGCTCGTAGGAGTCAAGCATCGAATGCTCGACAAGGGCAACGCGAAGACAGGCGATCTGCATGCGCGCAAGTACAGGCCGAAAGGGACCCGGCAGTTGCGAGTCTGAAAGCAACGACTCGAACAGCCTCGTCACGAGCTCGATAACCTGGCGATCGACCGGCTCGTTGGCACTGGCAACCAACGCCGCACGATACTGTTCGATGCGGCTGTCGCTCGGCGCACGGCGGCCGGTCAACGAAGTCTCGGCCGGCAGCCGCCGCAGCAACTCGTCCAGACGCAGGAGCGCCTGCTCGAGCTCCGGACTACGCTGCATCGTGCCGTCGCTGCGGACGGCGCGAGGGTCGCCAGAAGCGATGTCGCCTTGAGACTTGTTGCCAGGCGATGCATCGAACGACGCTCCCGGCATGCTCGACAGCAGGGCGCTCATCACTCCGGTGCGGGCCGATTCCGGCGCGGCGAAGCGTCCGAAGCTCGCGCCGGAAGGGAGCACGACCGTGCGATAGGCGCCGGGTTCGACACCCTGCGTCTCGAGCCGGGTCGAAGCTGCCGCCCAGGCGTTCTTGAGGAGGCCCGCGACGACGCCGGCCGAGGTACGCAGGACGATGCCTCGCTGTGTCGGCGAGCTGATGACCGAGCACGCGGCATCCCAGAGAGCCGATGCGTAGAGAAGTGGACGAAACGGATTGGAGTCGGCGTTGACGTGGCTCTGGCCAGTGAGCGTCGAGGTGAATGTCTGCAATTCGCGCAGCTCCCATTCGGCCGTGCTGTCGATCAGTTGCATCGCCCGCGAAATCTCGATGTCGATCTCGACACGCGACTCGTCCATGAGCTCGAGGCCGCCCGAGCTCGCTTTCCCTTCGGCGAGGGAGGCGTCGGGCGATCCGCCGACCTCCTCGCGGACGCGCTTGCTCAGCGATTCGACGAACGTCTTCTCGTACAAGGCCGCGTCATGCTGCAGGGCCTTGACGATCTCGGAATGATTGGCTCGGTCATTGGCGCTGAGCGGGCCGTCCTTGGACTGGCCAAGCAACTGCATCGTCCCGGCGAGCACGCGTGCGACGAGGGCGGGCGCGAGGGCCAGCTCGTCTTGGACGAAGCGTTGAAACAGGGGCGCGGTGGACATGTGCCTCGAACAAAAAGGACCCGTCGATTATCTCGCCGGCGCGCGGTTGGCCCAAATGCATTCGGCGTGCCGCGCAGGCCGGCAACCGCGGGCCATGAAAAAGGGCTGCCGAAGCAGCCCTTTCAAAGTGGCGCGAGTCGCCCGGACTTACATGTCCATGCCACCCATGCCGCCCATTCCACCCATGCCGCCACCCATGCCGCCGCCGCCCGAGGATTCTTCCTTCGGTGCTTCGGAGATCATGGCTTCGGTCGTGAGCATCAGCGCTGCGACCGAGGCTGCGTTCTGCAGCGCCGTGCGCGTGACCTTGGTCGGATCGAGAATGCCCATGTCGATCATGTCGCCGTACTGGCCGTTCTGAGCGTTGTAGCCGTAATTGCCCTTGCCGGCCAGCACCGCGTTGACGACCACGCTCGGCTCATCGCCTGCATTCTGGACGATGATGCGAATCGGCTCTTCGATGGCCCGCATGATCAGCTTGATGCCGGCGTCCTGGTCGGCGTTGTCGCCCTTGATCGTGCCGCACGATTGCTTGGCGCGCAGGAACGCCACCCCACCACCGGCGACGATGCCTTCTTCGACGGCCGCTCGCGTCGCGTGCAACGCGTCTTCGACGCGCGCCTTCTTTTCCTTCATCTCGACTTCGGTTGCCGCGCCGACCTTGATCAGCGCCACGCCGCCGGCCAGCTTGGCCACGCGCTCCTGGAGCTTTTCCTTGTCGTAGTCGCTGGTGGCTTCCTCGATCTGGACGCGCACTTGCTTGACGCGCGCCTCGATGTCGGCGGTTGCACCGGCGCCGTCGATGATCGTGGTGTTCTCTTTCGCCACTTCGACGCGCTTGGCCTGACCGAGGTCGGCCAACGTGACCTTCTCGAGCGTCAGGCCGACCTCCTCGGCGATGACCTTGCCGCCGGTCAGGATGGCGATGTCTTCGAGCATCGCCTTGCGACGGTCACCGAAGCCCGGCGCCTTGACGGCAACGACCTTGAGGATGCCGCGGATCGTATTCACGACCAGCGTGGCAAGCGCTTCGCCTTCGACTTCTTCAGCGACGATCAGCAGCGGGCGGCCGGACTTGGCCACTTGCTCGAGTGTCGGGAGAAGGTCGCGGATGTTGCTGATCTTCTTGTCGAACAGCAGCACGAACGGGTTGTCGAGCGCCGCGGTCTGCTTGTCGGGATTGTTGATGAAGTAAGGCGAGAGGTAGCCGCGATCGAACTGCATGCCCTCGACGACTTCGAGCTCGGAAGCGAGCGACTTGCCGTCTTCGACGGTGATGACGCCTTCCTTGCCGACCTTGTCCATCGCGTCGGCGATGATCTTGCCGACTTCCTCGTCGCTGTTCGCCGAGATCGTGCCGACCTGGGCGATTTCCTTCGAAGTCGTCGTCGGCTTCGATTGCTTCTTGAGCTGCTCGACGAGCGCCGTGACGGCCTTGTCGATGCCGCGCTTCAGGTCCATCGGGTTCATGCCCGCGGCGACGTACTTCATGCCTTCGCGGACGATGGCTTGCGCGAGCACGGTGGCCGTGGTCGTGCCGTCACCGGCGATGTCCGAGGTCTTGGAAGCGACTTCCTTGACCATCTGGGCGCCCATGTTCTGGAGCTTGTCCTTGAGCTCGATCTCTTTCGCGACCGAGACACCGTCCTTGGTGACCGTCGGGCCGCCGAACGAGCGCTCGAGCACCACGTTGCGGCCCTTGGGGCCGAGCGTGACC
>JALYSL010000043.1 GCA_030854825.1 Pseudomonadota bacterium | reverse complement strand
ACTTTCCCTGCTACACGCTCGGCGCGATGTACGCCGCCCAATGGTTCGCGACGATCCGCCGCGGCGCGGCCGACCTCGATGCGCGCGTCGCCTCGGGCGACTACGCTCCTGTCTTCGACTGGTTGCGTGCCAACATCTGGCAGCAGGCGAGCCGCTGGACGACCGCCGAGCTGGCCGGGCGCGCGAGCGGCGAGCCCCTGAACCCGTTGCATTTTCGCCGGCACCTGGAGGCGCGCTACCTGGGGATCGTGCCGCACTGATCGGCGCCTCGAAGTAAAAAAGAGAGCGCCGTGGGGCTCTCTTTTTTGCGGGTATCGCGCCGACGCGCGACCTCGCCGGCTCAGGCGGCCTTCTTCGCGGCCTTGCGCGGCGAGCGCTTGGCGGCCGGCTTCTTCGCCGACGTGGCCTTCTTCGCGGCCGGCTTGGCGGCGGCCTTCGAGCGGCCTGCGACTTGCGCGGTGAGCGCGTCGATGCGGTCCTTCAGCAACTGCACGTCCGTCGACGACGGCACGCCGAGCTTCTTCAAGGCCTTGGCGGTGCGGTCTTCGAAGATCGATTCGAGCTTGTCCCAGTGCTGGCCGGCCTTGGCGGTCATGTCGTCGGCCATGCTCGTCATCTTGCTCGAGACTTCGCCGAACTTCTCTCCGGCGGCCGACTGCGTCTTCTTCTGCAGCGACGCGCCTTCCTTGACAAGCGCCTCGAAACGCTGCTTGCCCTCGGCCTGTGCCTTGGCGAAGGCGCCCATGCCGGCGAGCCAGATCTGCTGGGCTTGTTCCTTGACCGAGTTGGCGAGGGCGCTGTCGAACAGGCCGGAGGCCGACGCGTGCTTCTTCTGCTTGTCGGCCATCGCCTTGAGTTTCTTGACCATCTTGTTCTCTCCTGAGGTGGGACGCTGCAATACGCAGCGGCTGGTCGCGACTCTAGGCAGCTTCGCTCGGGGGCGCACCCTAATCGGCTGCAGGCGCCTCCAGCTTCAGGCGCGGGGTGGGGGTTTGCCCCGCGCAGTGCCATCTCTGCTTTGCACAAGAATCGCCGACGGGCGAGCGCGCGATTTGCGCGGCGCGACAGGGAGGCATGCATGCGCTATTTCGTCACCGGAGCCACGGGCTTCATCGGCAGGCGGCTCGTCAAGACGCTGCTGGCGCGGCGCGGTGCCGTTGTCCATTTTCTGCTTCGGTCGCAAAGCCAGGGCAAGCTCGGCGACCTGCTGGAATATTGGGGCGTCGCCGCCAGCAAGAACCGCGCGGTGCCGATCTACGGCGACCTGACTGCGAAAAGACTCGGCGTCTCGGCCGACGACGTGAAAAAGCTCAAGGGCCACGTCGACCACGTCTATCACCTGGCCGCCGTCTATGACCTGTCGGCCGACGTCGATTCGCAGATCGCCGCCAACATCGACGGCACGCGTGCCGTCGTCGAATTCGCCAAGGCCGTCGATGCCGGTCACCTGCATCACGTCAGCTCGATCGCCGCGGCCGGCCTCTATGAAGGCGTGTTCAGGGAAGACATGTTCGACGAGGCCGATGGCCTCGACCATCCGTACTTCATGACCAAGCACGAGAGCGAGAAGATCGTGCGCAAGGAATCGAAGGTGCCGTGGACCGTGTATCGCCCGGCGCTCGTCGTCGGCGACTCGCAGACCGGCGAGATGGACAAGATCGACGGCCCGTACTACTTCTTCAAGCTGATCCAGCGGATGCGGCAGCTGTTGCCGCCGTGGATGCCGTCGGTCGGCCTCGAGGGCGGCCGCATCAACATCGTGCCGGTCGATTTCGTGGTCGCCGCGCTCGATCACATCAGCCATTTGAAGACCCCGCTCGACAAGCGCTGCTTTCATCTGGTCGACCCGGTCGGTTACCGCGTCGGTGACGTGCTCGACATCTTCAGCCGGGCCGCGCACGCCCCGAAGATGAACCTGTTCGTCAACGCCGCCCTGCTCGGCTTCATTCCGAAGAGCGTGAAGAAGGGGCTGATGGCGCTGGCACCGGTGCGGCGTGTCAAGAGCGCGGTGCTGAAGGATCTCGGCCTGCCCGAAGACATGCTCACCTTCATCAATTTCCCGACACGCTACGACTGCCGCGAAGCGCTTGCCGCGCTGAAAGGCTCGGGCATCGAGTGCCCGAAGCTTCCCGACTACGCCTGGAAGCTGTGGGACTACTGGGAGCGCCACCTCGACCCGGCGCTGAAGATCGACCACTCGTTGCACGGCACCGTCGCCGGCAAGGTGGTGCTCGTCACCGGCGGCTCGTCCGGCATCGGCCTGGCAGCGGCGACGAAGTTCGCCGAAGCCGGCGCGATCACCGTGATTTGCGCACGCGACGAGGCCAAGCTGATGGAAGCGAAAAGGGAAATCCTCGCCAAGGCCGGCAAGGGCGCGACCGTCGAGACGTATTCGGCCGACATTGCCGACGAGGCGAGCTGCAAGGGCCTGGTCGAGTGGCTGACCGCGACCCACGGCGGCGTCGACTTCCTCGTCAACAACGCTGGTCGCTCGATCCGCCGCGCGATCGAGGCGAGCTACGAGCGCTTCCACGATTTCGAGCGGACCATGCAGCTTAACTACTTCGGCTGCCTTCGCGTGACGATGGGCTTCCTGCCCGGCATGGTGGCCAAGAAGAAGGGCCACATCGTCAACATCAGCTCGATCGGAGTGTTGACCAACGCGCCGCGCTTCTCGGCCTATGTCGCGTCGAAGGCGGCACTCGATGCGTGGACTCGTTGCGCCTCTAGCGAATACGCCGACATGGGCATCAGCTTCACAACCATCAACATGCCGCTGGTGCGCACGCCCATGATCGGCCCGACCCGGCTCTACGACAACGTGCCGGTGCTCTCGCCGGAAGAGGCGGCGAACATGATCGCCGAGGCGTGCGTCGAGAAGCCGGTGCGCATCGCGACACGGCTGGGCATCACCGGCGAACTGATGCACGCGCTGGTGCCGCGCGTGGCGCAGATCGTCATGAACTCGACCTTCAGGATGTTCCCGGACAGTGCCGCGGCCAAGGGCGACAAGGACAAGAAGTACACGCCGTCGCCGGAAGCCATCGCGATGCAGCAGATGATGCGCGGCATCCATTTCTGACCCGGATGGACTGCGGCTTTGCCGCCGTTCACATGGGTTGCGCTCGTTCGACGGATCACCCGGCCGGAGGCCGGGCGTCCGTCAACTCGCGCGAGGGGCTCGCGCGCCGGAGGCGCGCTTTGCCCGCGCGTGCCGGGGGCACGCGACGCTCAGTGGAGGCGGAGGATGCGGTTTTCGCGGAAGGGGTTGCGAACCAGGACGGGGTGGATCCGCGGCGCTTCGCCGTCGGCGGCGAGGATGTGCGCGCTGGTTCCCGTGGCGGGGGTGCAGGTACCGCTGGCGCGCAAACCGAGGGCGAGATTCAGCTGGGCTTCCGCGGGATCGCCGAGCGCGTGCGTGAAGTCGTCGGCGACTGCGCAGGTGGGAGCGAAGCCGTCCGGATAGTCGCCGAAGTTGAGGTTGTTCACGCCCTGAAACTGGATGGCGAAATAGGTCGTGCTGCAGTTGTCCTTCGGGAAAAAGCCGTAGGGCTTGCCGCAGGTTGTGCCGCCGACCAGGTTCACCGTGACGCCGACGCCGCGCAGGCCGTTGACGATGGCTTCGCTGGCCGAGCAGGTGTCCGCGGTCGTCAACACGTAGACGCGATTCAGGCCCAGTACCGGCAGCGCGATGCCGGACGTGCCCGAGAAGCCCTGCGTGGTCGCATGGAAAGGCGTCGTGGCCTGCGCGGGCGTCAGGTTGAACGGATTGCGGTCGTTGTACATCTCGCGTTCGAAGAACGCAGGCGGGGTCGCCGATGTCGAGACGTTCGGGCCGGCGATCATGTACGCCAGCTCGGAGGCGATGTCGAGATAGCCGCCGCCGTTGTAGCGGATGTCGAGCACGAGGTCGGTGATGCCCCTGTTCTTCAACGTGGTGACGGCGTTGACGAGCGCGGGCTCGGAAGTGGCGATGTGATCGTTGAAGAGGATGTAGCCCACCTTCTGGTTGGGAACCGGAAGCGTCTTCACGTTCTGCACCGGCGTTTCGGTGATCGCTCGCGCATTGAGCGACACCGTTCGCGTTGCAGTCTGGCCGGGATCGCGAACGACCAGGGTATGCGGGCCGGCTGCTGTGGGAAAGAGCCCGGCGTTCAGCGTCGCCGTGTCGCTGCCGTTGGCGAGATCGACGCCGTCGACGGTGACGATGCCGGCGCCGCGACCGACGCCGCCATCTCCCGTCGCGGCGCCATCGTCGGTGTAGGCGACGATCGCGCTGCGCGGCGGCGTCGAGGACAGCAACGCGACTTCGAAGTCATAGCCGTATGAAATGCCCGACAGCGAGAGGTTGTCCCAGGCGACCGTGTCGTAGGTGAAATGGAACTTGTCCTTGGCCTGCCCGGCGGCGTCGTTCAGCGGCGTCTTCAGCGCGTTGAAATAGTCGATCGGTGTGGCGTATCGCGTGGCATCGAGCGTCGCTGCCGGCAATGCGCGCACGTCCTGGTACCAAAGGTAGGTCTCGTCGATCCAGGAGCGCAGGAAAGCCTTCTCGGTGTCCAGGCTGCCTTGGATGTCGCCGTAGAGATTCCCGGTGATCGGATCCATCGCTGCGGCCGGCCGCGGCGCCGCACACTGCTCTGCCAGCGAGGACGAAGAAGGAAGGCCGCTCGAACCGCCGCCTGAATCCGCGCTGCCACCACCACCGCAACTGCCGAGCGCAGCCAGCGCGACGACTGAAAGCGCGGTACGACAGGCCGAGTGCAAAAACAGAAGCGGGAAAGGCGGCACGTTCATGGCTCAGGCTCCGGCACCACATGAAGCCGCCGGCATCGATGTGCCGGCGGCAGGCCAGAGAACTTATCAACTCCGGTCAGGGCTCCGGCGAAGCCCTGACCCGTTCAGACGCGTGGCGTTACTTCTGCGCCGACGTCTGGGCCCGCGCCATCACGAGCGCCGGTTCGGACCGGTACTGTTGCGGAAAGAGCTTTTGCAGGTAAGCGATCTTCGGCAAGTCGAAATGCGAGATGTAGCCCGACTCGGGGTGCAGCGTCAGGTAGTCTTGGTGGTAGCCCTCGGCAGCGAAGAACTCGGGTAGCGGTACGACCTGCGTGACGATCTTGGCCGGGTAGACCTTGGCCGCGTCGAGCTGGGCGATGTAGTGCTCGGCCGTCTGCTTTTGCGCAGCATCGGTGTAGAAGATCGCCGAGCGATATTGCGTGCCGCTGTCGGGATCCTGGTGATTGAGCTGGGTCGGGTCATGGGCGACCGAGAAGTAGATCTGCAGCAGCGTGCCGTAGCTCACCTTCTTCGGGTCGTAAGTCACCTTCACCGATTCGGCATGCCCGGTGAGGCCGGTGCTGACCATCTCGTAGTGTGCCGTCGTCTTGCCGCCGCCGGCGTAGCCGGACACGGCCTGGACGACGCCGTTGACGCGCTGGAACACGCCCTGCACGCCCCAGAAGCAGCCGCCTGCGAACACGGCAGTTTGCAGGCCGCTGTCGTTGGCCGTGTCGTCCTTGGCCGGCGCAGGAATCTTCACTGCCGCTTCCGCGGCGACGCCGATCGTCGCGTGCAATGCGCCGAAGGCGATGGCAGCGGCGCCGGCCCAAGCCAGACCTGTGGTCGCGAGGCGTGAAAAGGCGGAGCGTTGCCGCGGGGATGTCGAAGAACGGGTCGTGGTCATCATGGGCTTTCGTGAATGGCTCTTGCTTCGTCGCGATCCGGGGCCAAGTCATTACACCATCGCAGTCATCCCCTCGTCCGCCGAAGGGCAGGAACGCTAGCGGCCGAGGAAAGCGCCCCCGGCTTCGAGCGACTGCTGCAGCGTTGCCGCAGGCAGGTCGTGCGGCGCCACGGCGCGGCGCAGGGCAAGTGCGGCCGCCGTGCCGGCCGCCTGGCCCATCACGAAACAGGCGCCCGACACGCGAGCTGCCGAATGGCCCTCGTGCGTCATCGAGGCGCAACGGCCGGCGACGAGCAGGTTGTCGATGCCGCCGGCTGTTTCGCGGTGCGGCAGCAGCATGCGATAGGGCAGCTGGTTGAAGCCGCGCGACTCGGGGATCGGCGGCCAGCGCCACTCGACGTCGCCGG
>JALYSL010000040.1 GCA_030854825.1 Pseudomonadota bacterium | reverse complement strand
GCCATGGCACGTCGCACCGAGTCCTCGGTCGGCGTCGTGATCGCCTCGTCGAAGGCGTTGGTGTGCAGCGAGTTGCAGTTGTCGTAGATCGCGATCAGCGCCTGCAGCGTGGTGCGGATGTCGTTGAACTGCACCTCCTGTGCATGCAGGCTGCGGCCGCTCGTCTGCACGTGGTACTTCAGCTTCTGGCTGCGTTCGTTGGCACCATAGCGGTCGCGCATCGCCACCGCCCAGATGCGCCGCGCCACGCGGCCCATCACCGTGTACTCCGGGTCCATCCCGTTCGAGAAGAAGAAGCTGAGGTTCGGCGCGAAATCGTCGACCTGCATGCCGCGCGCGAGATAGGCCTCGACGAAGGTGAAGCCGTTCGAGAGCGTGAACGCGAGCTGGCTGATCGGGTTCGCGCCGGCCTCGGCGATGTGATAGCCCGAGATGCTCACCGAGTAGAAATTGCGCACCTCGTGGGCGACGAAGTATTCGGCGATGTCGCCCATCACCTTCAGCGAGAACTCGGTCGAGAAGATGCAGGTGTTCTGGCCCTGGTCTTCCTTCAGGATGTCGGCCTGCACGGTGCCGCGCACGTTCTGCCTGACCCAGGCGGCGATGGCTGCCGATTCGTCGGCGCCCGGCTCGCGCTTGTGCTCATCGCGAAACGCGTCGAGCTTCTGGTCGATCGCGGTGTTCATGAACATCGCCAGGATCGTCGGCGCCGGGCCGTTGATCGTCATGCTCACGGACGTGTTCGGGCTCGTCAGGTCGAAGCCCGAATAGAGCACCTTCATGTCGTCGAGCGTGGCGATCGAGACGCCTGAGTTGCCGACCTTGCCGTAGATGTCGGGCCGGATCGCCGGGTCGTTGCCGTAGAGCGTGACCGAGTCGAAGGCGGTCGACAGCCGCTTGGCCGACATGCCGGCCGAAAGCAGCTTGAAGCGCGTGTTGGTCTTGAAGGCGTCGCCTTCGCCGGCGAACATTCGGGTCGGATCCTCGCCTTCGCGCTTGAACAGGAAGGTGCCGGCGGTGTAGGGAAATGCGCCGGGCACGTTGTCGAGCAGCAACCACTTCAGGATCTCGCCGTGGTCTTCGTACGAAGGCAGCGCGACTTTCCTGATCTTGTTGCCCGACAGCGTGGTGTGCACCAGCGCCGTCCTGATTTCGCGGTCGCGCACGGTGACGACGTATTCGTCGCCGGCGTAGGCGCGCTGCAGCTCCGGCCAGGCGTTGAGCAGGCGACGGGCGTGCGGATCGAGCCGCGCCTCGCGTTCGTCGGCCAGGCCCATGACCGCGCCGACGGCATTCGCCTTCGCCGGATTGGCCTCGGCCAGCATGCGGCCGCTGGCGCGCAATTGCTGGATCTCGCGGGCCAGCCGCGCTGCTGCCACCGCTTCCTTCTTGTAGCCGCGTACCGCATCGGCGATATCGGCAAGGTAGCGCATGCGGGCGCCGGGCACGATCGGCACCTGGTGCGTGCTGTGCCGCGTCGCTGCCTTCGGCAACGTGCCGGACGAGAGCGGCAGGCCGAGCTCGGCCAGCCGCGGTAACATCGCCTGGTAGAGCGCGGTGACGCCGTCGTCGTTGAAGCGGCTGGCCATCGTGCCGAACACCGGCATCTGGTCGGGCCGCTGACCGAAGGCCTCGCGATTGCGCTGCACCTGCTTGGCGACGTCGCGCAACGCGTCGGCGGCGCCCTTGCGGTCGAACTTGTTGATGGCGACGAACTCGGCGAAGTCGAGCATGTCGATCTTCTCGAGCTGGCTGGCAGCGCCGAACTCGGGCGTCATCACGTAGACCGGAACGTCGACCAGCGGCACGATCGCCGCGTCGCCCTGGCCGATGCCCGAGGTCTCGACGATCACCAGATCGAATCCGGCGACCTTGACCGCGGCCAGCACGTCGGGCAGAGCGGCGCTGATCTCGGAGCCGAAGTCGCGCGTCGCCAGCGAGCGCATGAAGACACGCGGCCCATCGTTCCAGGGCGCGATCGCGTTCATGCGGATGCGGTCGCCGAGCAGGGCGCCGCCGCTCTTCCTGCGCGAAGGATCGATCGAGACGATGGCAACATGCAAGGCGTCGCGTTGGTCGAGACGCAGGCGTCTGATGAGCTCGTCGGTCAGGCTCGACTTGCCCGCGCCGCCGGTGCCCGTGATGCCGATCACCGGTGTCTTCACCAGGCTCGCCGCCGACCCCAGCTCGGCGCGCAAGGCCGCCGCCGCCGTGCCGTTCTCGAGCGCCGTGATCAATTGCGCCAGCGAGCGCCGCGCCTTCTCGTCGCGGCCCCGCACCGCCGCCAGCGTCTTCGGCGCGTGGGCCGACAGGTCGACGTCGCAGCGCATCATCATCTCGCCGATCATTCCGGCGAGGCCCATGCGCTGGCCGTCTTCGGGGCTGTAGATGCGCTCGACGCCCCAGGCCTGCAGCTCGGCGATCTCGCTCGGAACGATCACGCCGCCGCCGCCGCCGAAGACGCGCACGTGCGCGCCGCCGCGCTCCTTAAGCAGGTCGATCATGTACTTGAAGTACTCGACGTGGCCGCCCTGGTACGAGCTGATGGCGATGCCCTGCACGTCTTCCTGCAGCGCCGCCGTCACCACTTCGTCGACCGAGCGGTTGTGCCCGAGATGGACGACTTCGGCGCCCATGCCCTGGAGGATGCGGCGCATGATGTTGATCGCCGCGTCGTGGCCATCGAACAGGCTCGCCGCCGTGACGAAGCGAACCTTGTGCGAAGGCCGGTAGGCGGCCAGCGCCTTGTAGTCGGAAGCGAGCTCGGTCATGTCACCTTGATGCTTGCGAGTGCGGGATCGCCGGGCGGATAACGCAGCTCGAGGCGCTCGAAAGCCTCTTTCACTGCCTGCGCGATCATGAGGTTGCGATGCGTCTTGGAATCGGCGGGAACGACGGTCCATGGTGCGCCCGCAGTTCCGGTCGACGCGATCGCCGCAGCATAGGCGCTTTGGTAGGCCTCCCAGAGCTTTCGTTCCTCGAGATCGCCGGCCTCGAATTTCCAGTGCTTGGTCGGATCGTCCAGACGGTCCTGCAGGCGCCGCCGCTGTTCGTCCTTCGAGATGTGGAGAAAGAACTTGAGGATCACTGTGCCGGTCTCGACCAGCATGCGTTCGAAGTCGTTGATCTGGGCGTAACGCCGCGTCGTCTCTTCCTTCGTGATCCAGCCCTTGACGACCGGGACGAGCACGTCTTCGTAGTGGCTGCGATTGAAGATCGTCACTTCGCCGGCACCGGGCACCTGTCGATGGATGCGCCAGAGGAAGTCGTGGGCCTGCTCCTCGGGGGTCGGCGCCTTCCACGAGACGGCGTGGACGCCGAGGGCGCTCATCTCGCCGAAGACGCCGCGAATCGTCCCGTCCTTGCCGCTCGTGTCGGTGCCCTGGAGCAGCACGAGGAGCTTGAACCGGCGGTCGGCATAGAACAGGTCCTGAAGCTTGTCCAACTCGACGGCCAGTGCCTCGACCGTCGCCTTGTCGGCCGTCTTGTTGCCGCTCGAGAAGGGCCGGACGTCAGGAGCGAAGCGGTCGAGATCGAAGGTGCTGCCTCGAGCCGCCTCGTCGCCGCTCACCCGAGCTGCATCTGCGCCGGCAAACTGGAAGTCGGCGAGACGCGCGCTGTCCTTTTTCTTCGCCAAGAGGTCTCCGCGGCAGCTTCGAGCGCGGCGCCACGAGAGCGCCGTCGATTGACGTATACGTCAACTCGAAGTGTAGCGCCCCGTTTCGCCGAGGCTGCCGCGGGCGACCGGTCTAGCCGCGCCGCCAGGCGCCGCCTTCCAGGTGCCAGCGGCCCTCGCGCTGGACCCAGCGATGCGGCTCCCAGCGATAGCCGGCTCGGGGTGCTTCGTACCGGCCGGGCACCCAGAGGTGCCGGCCACCGCGAAAGCCCCAGTAGCCGCCGATCCAGACGGCGCCGACGAAGGGCGCTACCGGCACGGTTTCGGCATAGGGCGCCGGCGGCGCCACGTCGGCGACGACGACCTCGCCTCCGGGCTCGTAGGCATAGGGCCGTGCGGGTGCGATGACGCACGCCGAGAGAGTGGCCGCACACAGCGCGGCGATGGCGATGACTTTGGCTGTGGACATACGAAGCCTCCTTGAAAGAAGAAATGGGCATGAACCATGCCCGCCCGTCTCGGTTAACCGTTCTGCGCCGTCGGTCGATGACCGGGTGCGGCTGGCTTTACAGTCCTTTGCCGCTTCCGACCGCCACGCCGCAAAACCTGCATGATGGCGGCCCTCATCCTCTCGCCGCCGAAGGATCCGACATGAAACGCATCACGCGCCGCCTGGCTGGCGTTCTGCTCGTCGTCTCGTTCGCATCCTTCGCCGGGGTGGCGAAGGCGCAGGCCGAGCCGGTGCCGGCGGTCGACGCAAAGGCGATTCGCGCCGTCGTCGAAGCTCAGCTCGCCGCCTTCGCGGCCGACGATGCGCGAGGCGCCTTCTCGTATGCCGCGCCATCGATCCGCGAGATGTTCGGCACACCTGATCGCTTCATGGCCATGGTGCGCGCCGGCTACCCGGTCGTCTATCGCGCCGAATCCGTGATCTTTCTCAATCCGCTGCGCAGCCAGGGGCAACTCTTTCAAGGCGTTCAGCTCACCGACGCCGATGGCAGTCTGTGGCTGGCGACCTATCGGCTCGAGCGCCAGCCCGACAGCAGCTGGCGCATCAGCGGCTGCGATGTGCAGCCGAGCCCCGGCAAGATGACCTGAACCGATTGCGATGGCTTTTCTCGCTATCGATATCGGCAACACCCGTCTCAAGTGGGCGCTCTACAGCGCGCCCAGCCCCAGCGCCGGCCTGCTCGCGCACGGTGCCGTCTTTCTCGAGGCGATCGACGACCTCGCCGAGCGCGAATGGCAGGGCTTGCAGGCGCCGTCGAGCATGCTCGGCAGCGACGTCGCCGGCGAAGGCATTCGGCGCCGGACCGAAGCGCAGCTCGAGATCTGGGACGTCGAGCCGCGTTGGGTCGTCAGCTCGGCGTCGGCCTGCGGCGTGACGAACGGCTACGACCACCCGAATCGCCTCGGCGTCGACCGCTGGGTCGCGCTGATCGGCGCGCGGCAGCGCATCCTCCAGCGCGGCCCGGCGAAACCGGTGCTCGTTGTCATGGTCGGCACCGCCGTCACCGTCGACGCGCTCGACACCAGCGGCCGCTTTCTCGGCGGCCTGATCCTGCCTGGCTTCGGCCTGATGCTGCGCGCCCTCGAAATGGGCACTGCGGGCCTCAAGACGCCGACCGGCGAAGCGGTCGAATTTCCCACCAACACCAGCGACGCGCTGATGAGCGGCGGCGCCGATGCGATTGCCGGCGCCGTCGATCGCATGCACAAGAAGCTCGAGAGGCTCACCGGCGTCCGGCCGGAGCTGATGATGAGCGGCGGCGCCGCGGTCAAGCTCGCGTCGATCACCGATCTGCCGGTCGAGATGGTCGACACGCTGATCTTCGACGGCTTGCTGCACCTGCAGGCCAAACGGCTGGCGCTCTGACTCGCGTTCGAAAGGAGAGCCCGGGATGGCCACGTATTCCGCCGAGACGGTGTGGTCGCGCGCCGAGGCGACCCGCGAAGACTTCCTCGCCAATCGCTACAGCCGCCGCCACTTGCTTCGCTTCGACGGCGGCGTCGAGGTGCCAGGATCGGCCTCGCCGTCGGTGGTGCCGCTGCCGTATTCGGAAACCCGCGCCGTCGATCCCGAGGAAGCCTTTGTCTCGTCGCTCTCGAGTTGCCACATGCTGTGGTTCCTGTCACTGGCCGCGGCGCGCCGCTTCTGCGTCGACCACTACGCCGACGCGGCGACCGGTGTGATGAAGAAGAACGATGCGGGTCGCGTCGCCATGACCTTGGTGACGTTGCATCCGAAGGTCGAATTTTCCGGCGGCCGTCTGCCCGGTCGCGCCGAGATCGAGCAGCTGCATCACGACGCGCATGAGGCCTGCTTCATCGCCAATTCGGTAAAGACCGAAGTTCGCTGCGAGCCGGTGCTTGCCGGCTGACCGGCGGGCGCTGAAGGACAGCGGCGCTACAGGATATAGCGCGACAGGTCGACGTCTTTCGCGAGATCGGCCAGCTTGGCGTCGACCGCCGCGCCGTCGATCCGGATCGTCTGGCCGCCGCGGTTCGGCGCATCGAAGCTCACTTCGTCGAGAAGGCGCTCCATCACCGTCGCCAGCCGCCGCGCGCCGATGTTCTCGGTGCGCTCGTTGACGTCGTAGGCAATCTGGGCGAGGCGGCGAATCGCGTCGGGCGCCAGCTCGAGCGTCACGCCCTCGGTCGCCAGGAGCAGGGTGTACTGCTTGACGAGGCTGGCGTGGGTCTGCGTCAGGATTGCCTCGAAGTCATCGACCGAAAGCGAGCCGAGCTCGACCCGGATCGGAAAGCGCCCTTGCAGCTCGGGAATGAGATCGCTCGGCTTGGCGAGATGGAACGCCCCGGAGGCGATGAACAGGATGTGATCGGTCTTGACCATGCCGTATTTGGTGTTGACGGTGGTGCCTTCGACGAGTGGCAGCAGGTCGCGCTGCACGCCCTGGCGCGACACGTCGGCGCCTTGCATTTCCGAGCGAGAGGCGACCTTGTCGATCTCGTCGATGAAGACGATGCCGTTCTGCTCGGCGTTGGCTAGCGCCTGGCTCTTGATGTCGTCGTCGTTGACGAGCTTGGCCGCTTCTTCGTCGATGAGAAGCTTGTGCGCTTCGCCGATGCGCATCTTGCGCGCCTTTTTCTTGGTGCCACCGATGTTGGCGAACATGCCGCGAAGCTGTTCGGTCATCTCTTCCATGCCGGCCGGCCCCATGATCTCCATCGACGGCTTCGCCTCGGCGACTTCGATCTCGATCTCGCGGTCGTCGAGCGAACCTTCACGCAGGCGCTTCCTCATCACCTGGCGCGCCGTGTTGTCGGCCGAAGGCGACGGCGCCAGGCCGAATTCGCTGCGCGCTCCGGGCACGATGATTTCGAGAATGCGGTCCTCGGCGGCGTCCTCGGCGCGGGCGCGCTGGCGCTTCATCGCTTGCTCGCGTTCCTGCTTGACCGCCGTGTCGACGAGGTCGCGGACGATCGAGTCGACGTCCTTGCCGACATAGCCCACCTCCGTGAACTTGGTCGCCTCGACCTTGATGAAGGGCGCGTCGACCAGGCGAGCCAGCCGCCGCGCGATCTCGGTCTTGCCGACGCCCGTCGGTCCGATCATGAGAATGTTTTTCGGCGTGATCTCGCCGCGCATCGATTCTTCGACCTGCTGGCGCCGCCAGCGGTTGCGCAGGGCGATCGCGACGGCCCGCTTGGCGCTGTTCTGGCCGACGATGTGACGATCGAGCTCGGAGACGATCTCTTGCGGCGTCATGCTGGATTTCATGGTGACGACAGCCAGGCCCCAGGCCGCTCCCAAGGCCGGCCGGCCTTGCAGGCCGCGGCGTTGCGAGACGCAACGCCTGCGAGCGCCGTCCATGCCGGCGCAGGCCGGCATGGAGCCGCGGCACTCGCCCCCCTCGGGGGGCAGCGCAGCGAGTTTCTCCGCAAGCGTGGGGGCACATCAGTGACCAC
>JALYSL010000001.1 GCA_030854825.1 Pseudomonadota bacterium | reverse complement strand
GCGAGCTGCGCGTCGGCGGCTGCGATCGACGAGGCGTACGGCAGCAAGACGTGCTCGCGAATCGCGGGGAACGAGCCGCGCTCGTCGCCTGCAGTCCGCGTCGCGGCGTGATGGAAGTACAGCGCGGCGCCGTGGTCGATCAGCCAGAGCTTCTTGTGCCAGACCAGCATGTTGGTGTTGCGGGCGGTGCGGTCGAGGTTAGTGACGAAGGCGTCGAACCAGACGATGCGCGAGGCGAGATCGGCATCGGGGCTGTCGGCGAGCGGGTCGAAGGTGAGAGCGCCGGAGAGGTAGTCGAGGCCCAGGTTGGTGCCGCCGCTGGCGCGGATGAGATCCTGGATCTCCGGGTCGGGCTCGGTGCGGGCGAGGTCGATGTCGAGCTCGACGATCACGATCTCGGGCACCGGCAGGCCGAGCGCGCGGCCGATCTCGCCAGCAACCAGCTCGGCGGTGAGCGCCTTGGCACCCTGGCCGGCACCGCGGAACTTGAGGACGTAGAGACCGTCGTCGTCGGCCTCGATCACGGCAGGCAGCGAGCCGCCCTCGCGCAGCGGCGTGACGTATCGGGTGGCGGTCACGGCTCGCACGGTGGCGCGATTCTAGGAGCGACCCGCCTTGAAAATACGCGTGGCGGCACCATCATCTGGGCCTGCGCACACGGCCGTGAATGCGCGCCGTTCTTCCGCCACGAAACGAACAACACGCGATGGACAAGCAAACCCTTTCATTCCAGGCCGAGGTCAAGCAGATCCTGCACCTCGTCACCCACTCGCTCTATTCGAACAAGGAGATCTTTCTCCGCGAGCTGATCTCGAACGCGTCGGACGCCTGCGACAAGCTGCGCTTCGAGGCCACCCTCAAGCCGGAGCTCTACGAAGGCCAGACGAATCTCGAGGTGCGCGTGGGCCTCGATGCCGAAGCGAAGACCATCACCATCACCGACAACGGCATCGGCCTGTCGGCCGACGAAGCGGTGGCCAATCTCGGCACCATCGCCAAGAGCGGCACGCGCGAATTCATGTCGGCGCTCGAAGGCGACCAGAAGAAGGACGCGCAGCTGATTGGCCAGTTCGGCGTCGGGTTCTATTCCGGATTCATCGTCGCCGACAAGATCACCGTCGAGTCGCGCCGCGCCGGCCTGCCGGCCGAAGAGGGCGTGCGCTGGACGTCGGAAGGTGCCGGCGATTTCGAGGTGGAAACGATCACCCGCCCGGCGCGTGGCACGAGCGTGACTCTGCACCTTCGCGACGGCGAGGAAGAATTCCTCTCGAACTGGAAGCTGAAGTCGATCGTCTCGAAATACTCCGATCACATCTCGTTGCCGATCCTGATGCAGAAGGAAGAGTGGGACGCCGAGGCGAAGAAGCAGGTGACGAAGGACGAGTGGTCGCCGGTCAACAAGGCCGCCGCGCTTTGGGCTCGTCCGAAAAGCGAGATCACTAAGGAGCAGTACGAGGAGTTCTACAAGCAGATCAGCTACGACACCGAAGCGCCGCTCGCCTACACGCATAACCGCGTCGAAGGCCGCAGCGAATATACGCAGCTGCTCTACATCCCGGCCAAGGCGCCGTTCGACTTGTGGAATCGCGACAAGCGCGGCGGCGTCAAGCTCTACGTCAAGCGCGTCTTCGTCATGGACGACGCCGAAGCGCTGATGCCGGTGTACCTGCGCTTCGTCAAGGGCGTGATCGATTCGAGCGACCTGCCGCTCAACGTGTCGCGTGAATTGCTGCAGGAAAGCCGCGACGTGAAGGCCATTCGCGAAGGCTCGACCAAGCGCGTGCTGTCGATGCTTGAAGGCCTGGCCGATAGCGACGACCCCGCGGAAAAGGCGAAGTACGCCGAGTTCTGGAAAGACTTCGGCGTCGTCCTGAAGGAAGGCATCGGCGAAGACCACGCCAATCGCGACCGGCTGATGAGGCTCTATCGCTTCTCGACCACGCACGACGAGAGTGGCACGCAGAGCGTCTCGCTCGTTGACTACGTCAAGCGCATGAAGGAAGGCCAGGACGTGATCTATTACGTCACCGCCGACACCCTGGCCACGGCGAAGAACAGCCCGCAGCTCGAGATCTTCCGCAAGAAAGGCATCGAGGTCGTGCTGCTGACCGATCGCGTCGACGAGTGGCTGCTCTCGCACTTCTACGAGTTCGACGGCCACTCGCTGCAGAGCGTGGCCAAGGGCTCGGTCGACCTCGGCAAGCTCGAGGACGAAACCGAGAAGAAGCAGGCCGAGGAAGTGGCGACGGCTTTCAAGCCGACGCTCGATCGCCTGAAGGAAGCGCTCAAGGATCGCGCCAAAGACGTGCGCGTGACGACGCGCCTGGTCGACTCTCCTGCCTGTCTGGTGGCCGAAGAAGGCGACATGAGCGGGCACCTGGCGCGGCTCCTGAAGCAGGCCGGGCAGGGCGCGCCGAAGGCCGAGCCGATTCTCGAGATCAACCCCGAGCACGCGCTCGTGAAGAAGCTCGAGACCAGCCCGCACTTCGACGACCTGGCCAATATCCTGTTCGACCAGGCCCTGCTCGCCGAAGGCGGCCAGCTCGAAGACCCGGCCTCTTACGTGAAGCGCGTCAATGCGTTGCTGATGGCCTGATCTTCCCCGGGCCACTCAGCCCGGGCCGCACGTGTCGACTGGCTACTGCAGGCCGCCGCCGAGCGGCGGCTCGGCCATCGCTTCGAGCTGCTCGCGCAGGCGCGCGCACTGCTCGGCCCAGTACGACGGGCTCGCGAACCACGGGAAGGCGATCGGAAACGACGGGTCTTCCCAGCGCTTCGCGATCCAGGCGCTGTGATGCAGCATGCGCAAGGTGCGCAGCGGCTCGACGAGGCGGAGCTCGCGCCAGTCGAAATCCATGAACGATTCGTAGCCTTCGAGCACGTCGAGAAGCTGGCGCGTCATGGCCTGGCGATCGCCCGACAGCAGCATCCACACGTCTTGCACGGCCGGGCCTTTGACGGCGTCGTCGAGGTCGACGAAGTGCGGGCCGTGCGCCGTCCACAACACGTTGCCGAGGTGGCAGTCGCCATGCAGGCGCAGCTGTTTGAGCGGCGATTGATCGAAGGCGGCGCGGCAGACGGCTAGCGCGGTGTCTACGAGCTCGCGCCAGATGGCGGCCATGTCGGGCGTGATGCTGTCGTGCGCGAGCAGCCAGTCGCGGCTCGCGTCGCCGTAAGTCGGCACGTCGAGCGTCAGGCGCTTTTCGAACCGGGACCGGGCGCCGACCGCGTGCATGCGGCCGATGTAGCGGCCGAGCCAGCGCAGCACCTCGGGATCGTCGAGCTCGGGGGCGCGGCCGGCGAAGCGGTCGCAGGCGCCGAAGCGATAGGCGTGCTCGCCGATCGTGATGGTCGCGAGCGTCGCGCCGACCTCGACGATGGCCGCGGCGTGCGGCGACTGCGGGTCGCGCACCATCGGCAATTGCGCCGCGACCGGAATCTCCGCCGCCGCGAGCTCGCCGGCGAAGGCGTGCTCCTCGAGGATCTGCGCGTCGCTCCAGCGCTCGGGCCGATAGAACTTGGCGACGACGACGCGGCCGTCTTCGAGGAACACCTGGAAGACGCGGTTCTCGTACGAATTGAGCTGCAGGATGCGGCCGTCGCCGCGCAAGCCGACGCCGTCGAGCGCGTCGAGCACCGCGGCGGGGGTGAGCTCGGCGTAGGGCGCCGGGCTTGCGGCGGACGGATCGCTCGGGAAGGTCATCGGCGAGCGCCGTTGCCGGCGCGCTGGCCTAGTAGCGGTGCGAACGCGATCCGGCGGCCGCCGCGGTATCGACGACGACGCCGGCAATGTCTTCGCTCGACAAGCCGCGCGGCGCCTCCGGGGCAGTGCTGTCGCTGCGGTTCCCGGGTCCGAACCCCGGACGCAGCTGCGTCACGGCGGCGAGCGAGCTCGGCTGCAACGGGCTGAACTCGCTGCTGCCGAAACCGTCGGCGCGGCTGTCGGGTGCGAAGAACGAGTCCTGGAACAACGACGAATCCTGCCAAAGCGCGCTGCGCTGCGCGCGTCGGCTGGCGACGGTGCTGGCCAGCGAGTCTCGCGCTTCGTCGAGGCCGCTCGAAGGGGCCGGCTGCGGCCCGCGCGAGGCGGCGGCGCTCGGAACGAGCAACTGCAATTCGGCCGGGGAGGGCAGGTTGTCGACCGGGCAACGCAGGTAGCGCACGCGGCAGGCGCCAAGCACCGATTGCTTGATCTGCAGGACGCGACGCGAGTTGCCGCGATCGGTGTCGAGATCGATCGCCGCGAGCACCCGGCCGTTGGCGCTGCAGACCGCGAAGGTGACGTTGATCGCGCCGAGCAGGTCGTACCAGAAGCGCACCTCGCCCGGATCGCTCGGCTGGCAAAAGCGCACCAGCGGCAGCTTCGAGAGAACGATGTGGTGCGGCAGCGCGTCGCGCATCAGCTTGTAGACACGGCGCTCGTCGGTGGAGAACACGGGCCGCGCCGACAAGGCCCATTCCGTCGGCAGCGGCTCGACCCCCGGGGCTCGGGTGGCCATCCAGATCCAGCGGAGCAGGGCGACCGCGAGCAGCGACAGTGCCATACCTGCTGCGATCCACGGAAGCGTTTGCATGTCGAGGCGCCTACTTCTCAGACAAGGAGCCGCCCGGACACGGCCGGCAGGCGAAGCGGTGCATGTTAACGGCGGCCGGCCGGCTCATCCATCCCCATTTTCGGTTTCGTCCGACCGCTTGAGCAGGTTGTCGGCCCGGTGCGTGCGGTGCTTCAGCCGGTAGTCGAATTCGGCGAGCCGCTCGCCGACCAGCTCGTCCAGATGCGAAGCGAACGTTTCCTTCGGAAGCGACAGCCACGCCTCGCTCTCGGAGCCGTCACGCTCGACCGCGGCGCCGGCATTGCGGGCGATCTTCAGCATCGCCACGTTTTCGCTGAGCGCGTGGATGAACATCGTCCGGACGCCACGATTGCGGGCGTGCAGCATGGCGTGCTCGAAGAGCCGGCGACCGAAGCCGCGTCGGCGCGACTTGGGCAGCACGGAGACACCGAACTCCGCGGCCGCGTCGCGGGCCCGTGCGG
>JALYSL010000427.1 GCA_030854825.1 Pseudomonadota bacterium | reverse complement strand
GCGATGGAGCGCGCCGACCGCAGCATCAAGGAACTGCTCGAACACCTGCACGGCACCTTTCACCGGCTGCGCCAGGGTTCGATCGACGAGGAGCTTTTCGACGTCACCGCGGGCTACGAAGCGCTGGCCCATTCATGACCATCCTCACACTCAACGCCGGCTCGTCGAGCATCAAGTTCGCGCTCTACGAACAGGGTCCGGGCGCTGCAGCGCGTGCTGCGCGGTCAGGTCGACCGAATCGGCCACGCCGATGCCGCGATCGATGTCGAGCGAACGGATGCGACAGCGGGCAAAGGACAGGAAGCTGCGCGACACGCCATCGCCGCTGGCAGCTTCGAAGCAGCGTCCGACGCGCTGCTGGCGTGGCTGGAGGCGCAGCCGGAATTCGCGTCGCTCGCCGGCATCGGGCATCGTGTCGTGCACGGCCTGCAGCACAGCGAACCGGAACCCGTCGGCGATGCGCTGCTCGATGAACTGCGCCGCCTGATGCCCGAAGACCCGGACCATCTGCCCGGCGAGATCCGGCTGATCGAACTGCTGCGCCAGCGACATCCGCAGACGCTCCAGCTCGCGTGCTTCGACACCGTGTTCCACCACGACATGCCACGCCTCGCGCAGATGCTGCCGATTCCGCGCCGCTACGAACGCGAGGGCCTGCGGCGCTACGGTTTCCATGGTCTGTCGTACGCGTTCCTGATGGAAGAACTCGCACGCATCGCCGGGACCGAGACAGCGCAAGGCCGCGTGATCCTCGCGCATCTGGGCGGCGGCGCCAGCCTCGCTGCCGTTCATGCCGGCCGCTGCATCGACACGAGCATGGCGTTCACGCCGACGGCGGGCTTGCCGATGGCCACGCGCTCGGGAGATCTCGACCCCGGCATCGCGGCGCATCTCTCGCGCACCGAGGGCATGACCGCGCAGCGCTTCTACGACATGGCGAACCACGAAGCCGGGCTGCTCGGCATCTCCGAGACGAGCGGCGACATGCGCGACCTGCTCGCCGCCGAAGCCAGCGACGTGCGCGCGGCCGAAGCGGTGGCGTATTTCTGCTACCAGACGAAGAAGTGGATCGGCGCCTTCGCCGCCGCGCTCGGCGGTGTCGACACGCTGGTATTCGCCGGCGGCATCGGCGAACACGCGGCGCCGGTGCGCGAGCGCATCTGCGAAGGGCTCGCCTTTCTCGGCATCGAACTCGAGACGTCGCGCAATGCCCTGCATGCCGACGTGATCTCGCGCCCTGCCGGCCGAGCGTCGGTGCGCGTCATCCGCACCGACGAGGAACTGATGATCGCCCGCTCGGTAGCACGATGGCTCGGCGAGGCCGCACGAAAGGAAGGTTCGTCATGACACCCAGGACCCGCAAGGACCCGACGCTGGGCGCCGAACAGCGTGCCCGCATCGACGCCTATTGGCGCGCTGCGAACTACCTGTCGGTCGGCCAGATCTACCTCTACGACAACCCGCTGCTGCGGCGGCCGCTCGCGCTGGCCGACATCAAGCACATGCTGCTCGGGCACTGGGGCACGACGCCGGGGCAGAACTTCGTCTACGTCCATCTGAACCGGGTCATCAAGAAGTACGACCTCGACATGATCTTTGTCTCGGGGCCGGGCCATGGCGGGCCGGCGGTGGTCGGCAACACCTACCTCGAAGGCACCTACAGCGAGGTCTATCCCGACATCAGCCAGGACGAAGCCGGGCTGCAGAAGCTGTTCCGGCAGTTCTCGTTTCCCGGTGGCATTCCGAGCCACGCGTCGCCGGAATGCCCGGGCTCGATCCACGAGGGCGGCGAGCTCGGCTATTCGCTCAGCCACTCCTTCGGCGCGGTCTTCGACAACCCCGAGCTGATCGTCGCCTGCGTCGTCGGCGACGGCGAGGCCGAGACCGGGCCGCTGGCCACGGCCTGGCACTCGAACAAGGTCCTCGATCCCGTGACCGACGGCGCGGTGCTGCCGATCCTTCACCTGAACGGCTACAAGATCTCCAACCCGACGGTGCTCGCGCGCATCACCCGCGAAGAGCTGGAGCAGTTGCTGCGCGGCTATGGCTGGACGCCGCTGTTCGTCGCCGGACACGAGCCGGAGCTGATGCACGAGGCGATGGCCACGGCGCTGGACCAGGCGATCGAGCAGATCCGCAACATCCAGAGCGAGGCCCGCGCGACAGGCAAGGCGGTGCGCCCGCGCTGGCCGATGATCGTCCTCGATTCGCCCAAGGGCTGGACCGGGCCGAAAGAGGTCGACGGCCTGCAGATCGAAGGCACCTTCCGCGCCCACCAGGTGCCGATCACCGATCCGGCCACGCACCCGGCCCACCTCGCGTTGCTCGACGCCTGGC
>JALYSL010000405.1 GCA_030854825.1 Pseudomonadota bacterium | reverse complement strand
ATGTCGATCCGCGCAGCGGCGAGATTCTCGATGCCGACATCGGCATCGAAAGCCTGGCCTCGCGAAACATCCGTGCCGCGCGCTCGCAGGTGCTCAACGCGAGCGGCGTCGACAGCACGTTCGGCGGTGCCGCGCCGCCGGCTGAGCAGAGTCGCCTGCTCGCCGAAGGGCGTTTCTGCGACTACGGCGCCGAGGCCGGCGAGCAGATGAGCTACGGCGCCGACGTGCTCGAGGCGCGCGGCGACCTGCTGCCGGGCAGCCCGGAGGCCGAGGCGTTCGTCGAGGCCTATCTGAAGGACGTGACGATGCACGAAGTCGGCCACACGCTCGGCCTGCGCCACAACTTTCGCGCGTCGCGCGTGTACACGATGAAGCAGCTTGCCGATCCGGCGTTCACCCGGGAACACGGCATCGCCGGATCGGTCATGGACTACTCGCCGATCAATCTCAACGGCCCGGACGAAGCGCGGGCGACATACGGCACGCCGTTCAACGACACCATCGGGCCCTACGACTACTGGGCGATCGAGTACGCCTACAAGCCGCTGCCCTCGGGCCTGAGCGCGGCCGACGAAGCAGCGGCCCTGCAGAAGATCGCGGCGCGCAGCAGCGAGCCGCTGCTTGCCTACGGCACCGACGAAGACAATTTCCTCGGCATTGATCCCGAGTCGCTGCAATCCGACCTCGGCAGCGACGTCGTCGCCTTTGCGAAGAAGCGGATCGCCATTGCGCAGGAGCTGCTAAAGCGCCAGGAGTCGCGCCAGCTGCGCCCCGATCAGGACTACAACCTGCTGAAGCGCTCGGTGAGCTACGCGATTCGCGACGTCTCGCGCTCGGCCTACGTGCTGGCACGCCAGATCGGCGGAGTCCGCACGGTGCGCGATGCGCCGGGCACCGGTCGTGATCCGCTGGTGCCGGTGCCGGCGGCCGAACAGCGCGAAGCGCTCGATGTCATCACCGGTAGCCTGCTTTCGGCCGACAGCCTGCGCATTTCGCCGTCGTTGCAGCGCAAGCTCGGCACCGATTTCAGCGAGCGCCTGGAGGCGCTGAGCGGCGGCGAAGGCTCGGCGCAGACCGACTATTCGGCCTCCGAGGACGTGCTCGGCCTGCAGCGGGCCCTGCTCGCCGAGCTGATGAGCGACACGGTCGCGACGCGGCTGCTCGAGAGCAGCGAAAAAGCGCCGAGCGGCGCCGGCCGCGCCTTGCACATGTCGGAGC
Organism: Pseudomonadota bacterium; assembly: GCA_030854825.1. The sequence continues at coordinate 2,416 of JALYSL010000405.1, read as the reverse complement.
TCTACGCTCGCCTGACGCAGGCGGTGTGGAGCGAGCTCGACGGACGCGGCGACATCGCACCGCTGCGCCGCGACGTGCAGCGCGATCACGTCAACCGCATCGCGTCATTGCTGATCCGGCCCGGGTCGGCGAGCCGCGCCGACACGCGCAGCGTCGTTCGGTTCCAGGCCAAGGCCCTGCTCGAACGCATCCGTGGCGCCGCCAACCGGCCCGGCTTGAGTGAGGAATCGCGAGCCCATCTGGCCGACAGCGCCGACACCCTCGAGCAGTCCCTGGCGGCGAAGCTGCAACGCGTCGGCGCCTGAGGGCGGCCACGAGCCGGGTGGTGCCGGCGCAGTGCTGCATCTTGCCGCCCCGGAGCAGGCTCGGCGCCGTCGTTCGTGCTCTGCTTCCGGTGCTTCGTCGCAGGGCCGGCCTCGCGCGCCGGCGGCCGGCTATCGTCGCGTCATGATTCCTTCGAGCGTGGAGAGGCCGCCGTTACGGCCGACCTGGACCGCGATCGTCGGCGCCCTGACCTGGCAGCGCGCCGTCGTCGCAGCCTTGCTGGCGGTGCTTGCGGCAAGCGCTCTGAATCCGATCTTCGCCATTCCGTTCGGCGTCTTGCTGGCGCGGATGCTGTTCATCGCTGCGTTGCTGCTGCTCGTCTTCAGCGTCGCCGGCGCATGGCGGTCGAGTCGCTTGCCACCTTGGCTGGCGCAGGTGCTTGCGGTCGTCGTCGCCGCGCCGTTCGCCACGCTGCTCGCCTACCTGCCGAGCATCGACGGTCGTATCACCAACCTTCTCAGTCACGAGGGCAGGGTGATGGGCTTCATCGACATCACGGCGACGGTGCTCTTCATCGCGCCGCTGCTTGCCCTCGGCGCGCTCTACCGCGAGCGAGACGCGCAGGCGCGCTCGGCCCAGCTCGCCTTCGCGCTCGAGCGCAGCACGCTGGAGAAAGCGGCACTCGATGCCCGATTCAAGCTGTTGCAGGCGCAGATCGAGCCGCACTTTCTCTTCAACACGCTGGCCAACGTTCAGGAGCTCGTCGAGTCGGGCTCGTCCCAAGCCGGCCCCGTGCTGCGCAGCCTGATCGCCTATCTGCGTGCAGCCATGCCGAAGCTGAACGCCAGCGTGACGACGCTCGGCGGCGAGATCGAGCTCGCTCGCGCCTATCTCGAGCTGATGAAAATGCGCATGCCCGATCGCCTGGCGTTCTCGATCGATCTGCCCGACGACCTCGCCGCGGTCGAGTTCTTGCCGATGAGCGTGCTGACGCTGGTCGAGAACGCTGTGCGCCATGGCATCGATCCAGGCGAAAGCGGCGGCCGCATCGACGTCGTCGTGCGGCGGGAAGCTGCGGGTGAAGCGATCCGGGTCCGCGTCGTCGACAGCGGCACCGGGATGAGCGAATCGGCCGTGCCGGGCACCGGTCTCGCCAACCTCGAAAGCCGGCTGCGCGGCTTCTTCGGTGCGGCCGCGCGCCTGGAGCTGCACGACGCCGTGCCGCACGGCCTCAGCGCCGAGCTTGTCTTCGTACCGCACAGCCCGGACGCGTCGTGACGGGGCCGACCGCGCTTATCGCCGACGACGAGCCGCTGCTGCGCAAGCGCCTGCGCTCGCACCTCGGCCGGCTCTGGCCCGAGCTCGACATCGTCGCCGAGGCGCGCAACGGAAGGGAAGCGATCGAGATGTTCGAGACGCACCTGCCGCAGGTCGCCTTTCTCGACGTGCAGATGCCGGGGCTGAACGGCATCGACGCGGCGCGCTCGATCGCGCGGCGCGCCGAGATCGTTTTCGTCACCGCCCACGAGCACTACGCGGTGCAGGCTTTCGAGCAGGGCGCGGTCGACTACGTCGTCAAGCCGTTCGAGGAAGCGCGCGTTGCCGATTCGGTGGCGCGGCTGCGTGCTCGCCTGGTCGAGCCGCGCGCGCTTCCGGCCGGTTTCGACGCCGTGCTGGACCGGCTCGCGGCGGAATTGAAGTCACGCCGCGGCGGCGACCCGGCGGCTCCCTATCTGCGCTGGATCCGTGCGTCCGTCGGCGCCAGCGTGCGCCTCATTCCGGTCGAACAGGTGGCCTTTCTTCGCTCCGACGAGAAGTACACGCTGGTCGCCTGGGACGGCGGCGAGGCTCTCATCAGGAAGACGATCCGCGAGCTTGCCGACGAGCTCGACCCGGAGCTCTTCGCGCAGATCCATCGTTCGGTGATCGTCAACCTGCGACGGGTGGCGCAGATCGATCGCGGCTTCAACGAAACCGCGGAGGTGCGGCTCAAGGACCGGCGTGAGGTGCTGCCGGTGAGCCGCAGCTTTCTGCACGTCTTTCGGCAAATGTGACAGCGGCGAGCCTTCGCTGCTTCATTCGACGCGATGGGCGTCGGTCGCCTGGGTTTCCGCGGCGAGCCGGGTTGCCGCGTCGCGGTGCCCGGTGATCG
>JALYSL010000402.1 GCA_030854825.1 Pseudomonadota bacterium | reverse complement strand
GCCAGGTGGTCGTAGGTGAGCGGCGCATCGAAGATGTGCGCGGTGACGATGCGCGAATAGAGATCGGCGAGCTGGGCCGGATCGAAGCCGGTTTCGGCAACTGGGAAGGCATAGCGAAGCACCTTTTCGCCGGCATCGGCCTGCGCGGCCAGGGCCGCCTGCTCGGACAAGCCCGGCAGCACGCCCGTGGCCCATGCCGCAGCCAGGCCGTGGGTCAGTTGGCGGCGCTTCACGCGGGATCTGTCGTTGCCATGTTCTGCCGTCAGAGTCTAGGCGCTAGACTCCGTTCCCGAAATGGCTGCCTACCTCCTCCGGCGCCTGTGGCAGATGATCCCGACGCTGCTCGGGGTCGTGCTTCTCGTCTTCCTCCTGTTCAAGTTCTTCGGCGGCGATCCGGCCGAGATTCTCGGCGGCTTGAACGCCACGCCCGAGCAGGTGCAGGCCATCCGCGACCAGCTCGGCCTGAACCAGGCGTGGTACGTGCAGCTCGGCATCTACCTGAAGGGCATCGTCACGCTGAACTGGGGCGAGAGCTTCGCCACGCACGAGCAGGTGAGCCATATCTTCGCGACCCGCCTGCCGGCGACGCTGACGGTGATGACGCCGATCCTCGTGCTCGACACCCTGCTCGCACTGCCGGTCGCGATGTGGGTGGCCTACCGCCGCGGCTCGCTCAGCGACCGCGCGCTGATGATCGTCAGCACCGTCGCGCTGTCGGTTTCGTTTCTGGTCTACATCATCCTGGGCCAATACATCTTCGGCTTCCAGCTCGGCTGGTTTCCGGTGCAGGGCTGGAGCGACAGCGTCTTCAAGAACCTCGTCACCTACGTGCCGCTCCCGGTGATGCTGGCGCTGCTGGTCGGCCTGGCGCCGCAGACGCGGCTGTACCGCACCTTCTTTCTCGACGAACTCGGGCACGACTACGTCCGCACCGCTCGCGCCAAGGGCATGAGCGAGAAGACCGTGCTCTTCAAGCATGTCCTGCGCAACGCGATGATCCCGATCCTGACCAACGTCGGTCTGGCCTTGCCGGGCATCTTCGTCGGCTCGTTCCTGATCGAGGTCTTCTTCTCGATTCCCGGGGTCGGCCGAGAGATCATCCTCGCCGTCAATCGCAGCGACTATCCGGTGATCCAGGCCTTCACCGTCTACCTGGCGATGATCACGATGCTCATCAACCTGGCCGTCGACATCCTCTACAAGATCGTCGATCCGCGGGTCGTCCTCAAATGAAGGCCAGGCCTTGAGCGCTGTCCTTCCGCTCGTCGCCGCCGCGCCGGCGTCGACACGTTCCGACGGCGTCTGGCACGCCGCCTGGCGGCGCCTGCGCAAGGACAAGGTCGGCGTCGTCTCGCTCGTCGTCGTGGTCCTCTTCCTGCTGATGATCGTGCTCACGGCGACCGGCCTCGTCGCGGGCAACTGGCAGAAGGAAGTCGGCGTGCCGAGCGCGCCGCCGACCTTCATGGGGCCGGCCAAGCCGGTGGCCTCGGAGACGTTCGCCGCGCCGACCGGGCCGGTCGTTGACATCTCGGCGGTCGATCCGCTTGCGCCCCGCTACAAGGAATGGGCCGAGCGCGCGGCCAAGTACAAGACGGTGGAGGCGCGGCGCGCGCTGACGGTGCCGTTCGGCGGCGACCGGCTCGGCCGCGACGTGCTGTCGAAGGCGATGAAGGGCTCGCAGACCTCGGTCTTCGTCGGGTTGCTGGCCGCCATCGTCGCCACGCTCATCGGCACCGTGCTCGGCGCCATCGGCGGCTTCTTCGGCGGCAAGGTCGGCGACCTGCTCGAGTGGGTCTACAACGTCTTCACGTCGATCCCGGACATCCTTCTGCTGCTGTCCTTCGCCGTCATCTTCGGACGCGGCATCACCAGCGTGGCGATCATCCTGGCGCTGGTCGGCTGGACCGGCGTCTACCGCCAGGTGCGCGCGGAATTCATCAAGCACTCGACGCGCGACTACGTGCGCTCGGCCGAGGCGATCGGCGCCTCGACCACGTCGCGCATGTTCCGGCACATCCTGCCCAACGTCAGCCACGTGATCCTGGTGCGGATGTCGCTGCTCGTGGTCGGCTTCATCAAGTACGAGGTGATCCTGTCTTACCTCGGCCTCGGCGTCGGCGTCGACGACGTGTCCTGGGGCACGATGCTGGCCGAGGCGCAGAGCGAGCTGATCCTCGGCTACTGGTGGCAGCTCGTCGCCGCCACGGCCTTCATGGCCGTCTTCGTCACCGCCTTCTCGATGATGACCGACGCGATTCGCGACGCGCTCGACCCGAAACTGATCGGCCTCGAATGAGCGGCCCGTTGCTCTCGATCACCGACCTGCGCGTGGCCTTTCGGCTCGGCAAGGAAGACGGCGTCGTGCGCCGCATCGAAGCGGTCAAGGGCGTCAGCTTCGAGGTGCCCGAGAACACCACCGTCGCGCTCGTCGGCGAATCGGGTTCGGGCAAGAGCGTGACGGCGATGTCGATCATCAACCTGTTGCCGGAGAACGCCGAGCGCTCGGGTGCCATCACCTTTCGCGGCCGCGACATGATGGGCCTGCCGCGCGACGCGCTGCAGAGGCTGCGCGGCAAGGAGATTGCCTGCGTCTTCCAGGATCCGATGAGCTCGCTGAACCCGGTCTTCACGGTCGGCCAGCAGATCAGCGAGCCTCTCGTCAAGCACCTCGGTCTCGGCCGGCGCGCTGCCATGAAGCGGGCCGAAGCGCTGTTGGGCGAAGTCGGCATGCCGGAACCGAAGCGGCGTCTCGCCGCCTACCCGCACCAGCTTTCCGGCGGCCAGCAACAGCGAGTGATGATCGCCATGGCGCTCGGCTGCGAGCCCCAGCTGCTGATCGCCGATGAGCCGACGACCGCACTCGACGTGACGATCCAGCGGCAGATACTCGAGCTGCTCGCCGGGCTGAAAGAAAAGCATCGCATGAGCATGCTGTTCATCAGCCACGACCTCGGCGTGGTCGGAGAGATCGCCGATCACGTCGTCGTCATGCGCAACGGCATCGTGCGCGAGCAAGGCGCTACTGCCGCCATCTTCGCCAATCCGAAAGACGCCTACACCAAGGCCTTGCTCGCCTGTCGGCCGACGCTCGAACAAAGCGCGCCGCGACTACGCGTCGTCGACGACCACATCGCCGGCCACGCCGCGCCTGTCGTCGACAAGGTGAGGGATCCCGCGGCGCGCGTCATCGTCGAGGCGATCGGACTGAGCAAGAGCTTCTGGATCCGCCGCGGTGCGTTCGGGCGCCAGGAATTCCAGGCGGTGAAGGGCGCGACCTTTCGCCTGCGCGCCGGCCACACGCTGGGCATCGTCGGCGAATCCGGCTCGGGCAAGACGACGCTCGGCCTGACGCTGCTGCGCCTGCACGAGCCGAACGGCGGCCCGGTCGGCGGCCGCGCCCTCTTCGACGGCCGCGACCTGCTCGCGCTGTCGAAGCCGGAGATGCTGGCGATGCGAAAGCGGATCCAGGTCGTCTTCCAGAATCCATACGCTTCGCTCAACCCGCGGTTCACGATCGGCCAGACGCTGGTCGAGCCGATGACCATTCACGGCATCGGCAGTGGCCTTGCCGACCGCGAGGCGCGCGCTCGCAGCCTGCTCGCCAAAGTCGGTCTCGACGATTCGGTGATGCACAAGTATCCGCACGAGTTTTCCGGCGGCCAACGACAACGCGTCGCCATCGCGCGCTGCCTGACGCTGAACCCGGAAGTGCTCGTTCTCGACGAAGCCGTGAGCGCGCTCGATGTGTCGGTGCAGGCGCAGGTGCTCAACCTGTTGAAGGACCTGCAGGACGAGACGGGCATGGCCTACATCTTCATCAGCCATGACCTCGCCGTCGTTCGATTCATGGCCGACGAGGTGATCGTCATGAAGGACGGCGAGGTCGTCGAGCAGGCCGATGTCGCGCAGATCCTCGAACGGCCGCAGCAGGAATACACGCGCCGGCTGCTGGGCGCCATTCCGCGCGGGTACCGCGCCGCCGCCTGAGCCGTCGCTCGCCTGCGGCGCGGTAACGACCGCTTGCGATGTCGACGCGGCCGGTCGCGGCCGGGGCTCGGCAGCAGCCCGAATGCGTCGCGGCCGAGACGTCTGCGATGAATGCCGTGAGAGTCGTCACGCGCCGCGCGTGGCATGAACGTTGCGTCCCACAGGCTGCCTATCGCCCCTGCAACGAGTTGTTGCAAGGCGCCAACCAGGAAGTTCAGATGCCACCCCGGCCTTTTTCATCCAGCGTGCTGCCGATGCGTCGACCTGTCGGGCCGCGTGCCTACGGCGGAGCTTCGTCGCTTTTGCGGCCGGGTGTCGGCGCTTCGATGTCGCCCGCGCCGATGAGCCTTTCACAAAGGCCCTTCGTGTTAACGCGGCCACATTCAGTGCCGCAACAGCTCTCGTTGTTCGGCCCGCCTGGAGGAAGCCGCTGAAGGGGAACCGGTTCTTGGGCACAGCAGCGGACGCGCACCAGTGACCGACACTTCGCGCGCCTGATGCCGGTCGGGCGATGCTCCTGCAACGCCCGCTGGCCTGTGCCCACAGGGGGGCGGGCGATTCGGGGCGGTTTCGAGAGCGAGCCCCGAGACCAGCGTCCCGCTCCCCTGTCTTTGTCTCGCTGCTAACGCTACTAGCCCAAGGCTAGTCCGTCTTCGTGCGCTCGACGGCGAGTTCGATCTGCTCCTGCACCTTGCGTGCGCCGCGCTGCGCCAGGAGTGGATCGAGATCGGCCTGCGGCGCCACCTTGCGGGCAACCTCGTCGAGCCGCTCGGGGTCAGTCATGAGGGCATAGGCCATCGCCGAAATGGCGCAGATCGAGCGCCGCTGAACGTGCATGGGCAGCTCCAGCGTGCTGTTGACGACGACGTGATAGCGAACGCTGTCGACCGCCGGCGGCGCCAGGCCCCAGCTTTCGCACAACGCGGCACCCAGCGTGTCGTGGCTGACGCCGATGTGCGCGTGCTCCATCAGCAGCAGCTCTTCATCGTTCTTCGCTTCGGCGAGCATCGGCTTGTAGCGCTCCGTCGTGTGGCGAAACATCACCGCCTTGCCGCACTCTTCGAAGAGTCCCGCGGAGTGCGAGGCCCAAGCGTCGACGCCAAGCTCTTGAGCGATCCGGCCCATCAGCAAGCCGCGCACGCTGGCACGCTCCCACACCGGCTCGAGCTCGGGCGCCGCCGGAAAGACGGCCCGCAGACCCATCTCGAAAGTCACCGAGGCGACTTCGCGCGTACCGAGGTAGGTCAGCGCCTGCTGGACGCTCTGGACACGGCCGCGCAGCCCGTACATCGCCGAGTTCACGGCCTTCAGCACCGCGGCCGCGAGCGCCATGTCGGAGGTGATGAGCAGGCTCACCGCGTTGAGATCGACATCGTCCTCGGCGAGCAGCAACGACAGGCGAACCAGCACGTCGGGCTGAGTGGGAATGTCGACGTCGAGCAGGCGACGATTGTTCTGGGACATGTCAGACCTTCGCGAGCGGCGGCGACCTGCATGGTACGAGAGCCGGCGCCGCCGTGCGACGCCGACGCCGCCTCGCGGCGCGACACAATTCCCGGATTGGCCCGGCGCGTCGCACGGCGTGCGTTCCGCCAGGAAAAAGGGCGCCGGTTCGCGGCGCCCCTGGTATTTTTTTGCATCGGCCCTGCGGCCTGCCTGTCGTCGCTGGAAGCAACGACCTGTCTCCTCACTGACCTGTCGCGCTCGCGGCACCGGTTCAGTACCGCCAGCGAGTCGAGTCACTGTAGAGGCTCGCTGCCTGACGAAGCACAGGGGCTTTCCCGATGCGCTGCCTTCCCCGCCCGCGCCTCAGGTCGTCGCGGCGGGCAGCTCGATGGCCACGCGCGTTCCTTGTCCCAGCACGCTTGTCACGGCGACGTCGCCCTCATGCAGCTCGGCGATGCGCTTGACGATCGCCAGGCCGAGACCGCGGCCGCCGTCACCGGTGGCCGGCGCCACAGTCTGCCGGCTTTGGTAGAAGCGGTCGAACAGGTTCGGCAGATCGGCCGGCGCAATACCGGGCCCGTCGTCGGCGACGCTGACGGTGACACGATCGTCGCGCCGGTGCGCGGCGAGCACGACGCTGCTGCCCGAAGGGCAGAACTTCAGGGCGTTGTCGACCAGGTTCGCGACGGCCCGCTCGAACAGCTCGACATCGATGCGCGCATAGGGCAAGACTCCATCGGCGCCGTCATGCGCCGCCGTGAGCGCGACACCGAGGCGGCCGGCACGCTCGGCAAAACGGACGACGATGTCGTCGAGCAGTTCGCCGGCGTCGACCGTCTCGAGTCGCAACGTGAACTCGGGCTCGTCGAGCTTGGCGAGATCGCCGAGCGACTGCACCAGACGGGCGGCGTTGCGCGTGTTGCGCAACGCGATCTCGACCAGCCGCCGATCGTCGGCCCGCTCCTCGCTCCCGCCCCAGCGGCCGTCGAGCGTCTCAAGGCAAGCCACCGTCGCGGTGAGCGGCGAGCGCAGATCGTGCGACAGGTTGCTGACCCCCTCGCGCCGGAAATGGTCGATGCGGCGCAGCGCACTCCACTGCCGGCGGCAAACGTCGAGCAGCATCTCGAAGGCGCGGGTCAACTGGCCGAACTCGTCCTTCGTCGGCGCCGGCAACGGGCTGCTCGGGGCGATCGTCAGGCCTTCGGCGAGGCCACGCTGCGACAGCGTCGCCAACGCCTGCGTCAGTTTCTTGAGAGGCTGCGTGACGGTCGAGATGATGAGCAGTGCCAGCAGGGTGGTGAAGGCGATCACGGCGACCACCAGGCCCATCACCGGCCGGGCGAAGCTCGAGCGCAACACGTCCCAGCGGCCCTCGGGCAGCTGCTGCGTATGCAGCACCAGATAGAGATACCCGGCGTTCGCCGACGCGGCGTGCTCGACCGCGCGTTGCACCGGCTTGGCGACGATGACGGCGCCGGCATCCATTCGCTCCGGATCGTCGCCCATGACGTAGGCGGTATCCATGCGTTCGATCGAGTCGCGCACCGGCCCGAGAGCAACGCGAAAGCCGGGTGCCAGGACCGCACGGCCGGTCTTTGCGAGCACCGTGCCCTGATTGTCGAGCAGGTACAGCTCGGTGTCGGGCTCGAACAGGACCAGGCCGCGCAGCCAGCGCTGGAATTCTTCGGGGCTCTTCTCGTGCATGTCGAAAATGTTGTCGTACATGCCGACCACACGCACCAGGAACGCCATGCCGCGCCGGTACGCCGTCTCGTTCTCGAAGCGCTGGAACGAGTAGACGACCGTAGCGACGACCAGGAGTGCCGTGACCAGACCGGTCGCGAAGATGGTCAGGACAAGCTTGAGACGAACGCTCATGAAGGTGCCCCCACGCTTGCCGCTGAAGCGGCTGCGCTGCCCCCCGAGGGGGCGCAGCCGGGCTTGGGAGCGGCCCGGCGCCCGGCCGATCCGCGCCTGACTGCATCAGCCGGGCGCATCGCGCATCTTGTAGCCGGCGCCGCGCACGGTCAGGATCAGCTCGGGCCGCATCGGGTCGGCTTCAAGCTTGTTGCGCAGCCGGTTGATGTGTGTCGTCACGGTGTGCTCGTAGCCGTCGTGCGTGTAGCCCCAGACGGCGTCGAGCAACTGGCTGCGCGAAAACACGTGGCCCGGATGCGAGGCGAAATGCAGCAGCAGGTCGAACTCGAGGGCGGTGAAATCGAGCGAGGTGCCGCGAAAGCGCACCTGCCGTTTCGCCGGCAGGATCTCGAGGCTGCCGTTGCGGATCGCGCGGCCGTCGCCACCGGCATTGGCCTGCGCCGCGCGCAACAGGTCGGCCCGGCGCAGCAGCGCCTTGACGCGCGCCAGCAGCTCGGCCAGCGAGAACGGCTTCGTCAGGTAGTCGTCGGCGCCGAGTTCGAGGCCGAGCACGCGGTCGAGCTCGGTCGACTTCGCCGTGAGCATGAGGATCGGCGTGCTGCTGCCGCGCCCCCGCAGGGCCTTGCAGACCTCGAGGCCGTCCAGTCCGGGCATCATGAGATCGAGCACCAGCAGGTCGCTCGGATGCTCGCTCTGGCTGGCCAGCGCCGCCGTGCCGTCGGCCACGGCGGCCACGTCGTAGCCGGCGCCGCGCAGATTCATGACGAGCAGATCGCGGATGTCGGTCTGGTCTTCGGCAACGAGGATGGAGGCACCGGGCATGGTCGATTGTCTCGTTCCGCGAGCGCCGCCTTACAGCGATGTGATCTTGGCGTGATCTTTCGCGATATCGGCGCGAGGTGCGGCGTCGACAGTGGCGACATCGAATCCCGGAGCCGTCCATGCACGCCGCCACTGCCCTGCCGACCCCCCTTGCTGCTCGTTCCCCTGCCCGCAATGCCGGTGCCGCCCAGAGGCCTGCTCCCGTGCCTTTGTCGATCCCCGAAGTGGTCGCCCACCGCGCCTATCTCGTCCGCTTCGCGGCGCGTCGCTTGCGTGACCCGATGCTGGCCGAAGACGCCGTCCACGATGTCTTCGAGGCCGTGCTTTCCGGCCGGGCCGCGTTCGGCGGCCGCGCGGCGCTGCGCTCTTGGCTGACCGCGGTATTGAAGAACAAGATCGTCGATGCGATGCGCCGCGCGCCCCATCACGAGACGCTCGACGACGACGATGAAGGGCCGGCGGGCGGCCGACCTCTGGTCTGCCCGCGTGCCGGGCCCGAAGAAATCGCCGATCAGCGCCAGCGGCTGGGGCTGGCGCTCGCGGGCATCGCGGCACTGCCGCGCGGGCTGCGCGATGCAATGCGCTTGCGCGTGCTCGAGGAGCGATCGACCGAGGCGGTCTGCAGCGAGCTGGGCATCAGCGAAGAGAACCTGTTCGTACGCGTTCACCGGGCCAGGAAGCACCTGCTGTCGTGAGCCGCCGGGCCGCTCACAAGGCGAATACCGGGGCGCGCAGCGCGAAGGTTGCCCTATGAGCCGCCGCGCTCAGCGCTGCCGCCCGATGCGCACAGCGCGCTCGGCCAGCTCGGCGGCTTCACGGCCGAGCGGAGCCAGCTCGCCGGCGAGAGCACCGCGAACCAGCCGCTCCGCGGTTTGCGCTTGCGGTGTCACGGTGCCGTAAAAAAGGGCCGCGCCGTCGTTGACGATCAGCAGCGTCGGGAAGTTCTCGATGTCGGGATCGCCGAGGGCGTCCGACTCGTCCTCGATATCGATCCAGGCGAAGTCGGCTGCGTCGGCAAAGCGTGCGGCAACCGCATCAAACACCGGCCGGTACTCGCGACACGCACCGCACCATTGCGCGCACAGGCAGGCGACGAGCAGGCGCGCGGCGCCTTCGGCCATCAGCTTTCGACGTGAAGCATGTCGTGGATCTCATGCTCGTGCGTCGACGGGCCATCGAGGTTCACGGTTTCCCAGCCGTTGTCGTATTCGACAACGCGAAAGCGCCGGCCCGGCTCGAGCCCGTGGGGCCCGACGAACAGCGCAAACACATCCTCGCCGCGATGCAACGCGGCGACGACTTCGGAGACGTCGGCGATTTGCGGCTCGGTATGCCACTCGTTCGTCTCGGTGTTCACGGGGCCCCATTCGACCCCGGTGACGCGCCCGTCGGCGTCGAGCCGAACCTTCGCTACGGCATGGACTTTCATCGTCGGCTCCTTCGGCAAAGGGCCAGTATGCCCAAGCGGGAAGTCAGCCGGTACCGGGGCCGATCCCGAGCCGCCAGCGCTCGCCTTGGCCTAGCGAGCGTACGAGCGCCAAGGGCGCGCAGCTAGTCGTCGTCGAGGATCCACTTCGCCGCACGCTCGGCGATCATGAGCGTCGGTGCGTTGGTGTTGCCGCTGGTGATCGTCGGCATGATGCTGGCATCGACGACGCGCAAGCCGGCCACGCCGTGCACGCGCAGCCGCGCATCGACAACCGCCATCGGATCGCTGGCCGGGCCCATCTTCGCGGTGCCCACCGGGTGAAAGATCGTCGTGCCGATGTCGCCGGCGAGCTTGGCGAGATCAGCATCGCTTTCGAACTCGACGCCGGGCTTCAATTCGCGAGGCCGAAACGGCGCCAGCGCCGGCTGACCGACGATGCGTCGCGTCACGCGCAGGCTCTGCGCGGCGACGAGCGCGTCTTCTTCCGTCGACAGGTAGTCGGGCGCGATGCGCGGCGCATCGGCCGCTTTCGCGGAACGGAGCTGAACCCGGCCGCGGCTGGTCGGATTCAGGTTGCAGACGCTGGCTGTGAAGGCGTCGTACGCGTGCAGCGGTTCACCGAACGCATCGAGCGAGAGCGGCTGCACGTGATATTGCAGGTTCGCATGGTCGAGGTCGGGCCGGCTCTTCGTGAACGCACCCAGCTGCGACGGCGCCATGCTCATCGGGCCGCTGCGCTTCAGCAAGTATTCCAGGCCGATCATCGCCTTGCCGAAGATCGAGTTGGCGAGAGTGTTGAGCGTGCGCACGCCGTCGACGCCGTAGATGGCCCGAATCTGCAGGTGATCCTGCAGGTTCTCGCCGACGCCCGGCAGCTTATGACGAACGGCGATGCCATGCGTTCGCAGCGCCTCCGGAGCGCCGATGCCCGAGAGCTGAAGGATCTGCGGCGTGCCGATGGCGCCGGCGGCAAGAACGACTTCGCCACCCGGCTTCAGCATGGCGACGATCGGCGCGCCGTTGCCAAGCGGCGCCACGCGAACGCCTTTGACGCCGCTGGCGCCGTCGAGCTCGACGCGTTCGATGTGCGCGCCGGTCCACAGCTGCAAATTGTCGCGATGCTGGATCGGCCGCAGGAACGCCTTGGTCGCGTTCCAGCGAACGCCAGCACGCTGGTTGACGTCGAAATAGCCGACGCCTTCGTTGTCGCCGCGATTGAAGTCGTCAGTGCGCGGAATGCCGGCCTGCTCGGCGGCGGCGGCGAACGCGTCGAGCACGTCCCACCGCAGGCGCTGCTTTTCGACCCGCCACTCGCCGCCCTGGCGCTCGCCGCTCGGGTCGAACCCCGGCGCGGCGTGAAGCGCATCGGCGCCCTTGTGGAAGTCTTCGTGCTTCAGAAAATAGGGCAGGCACTCGGCCCAGCTCCAGCCGGCGTTGCCACCGTGACCGTCGCCGCGGCCCCAGCCGTCGTAGTCGCGGGCCTGGCCGCGCATGTAGATCATGCCGTTGATGCTGCTGCTGCCGCCGAGCACCTTGCCGCGTGGATAGCGCAGGCTGCGGCCATTGAGGCCGGCCGCCGGTTCGGTCGCATAGAGCCAGTCGGTGCGCGGGTTGCCGATGCAGTACAGGTAGCCGACCGGAATGTGCACCCAGAGGTAGTCGTCGTTGCCGCCGGCCTCGATGAGCAAGACGCGCTTCGAGGGATCGGCGCTCAGCCGGTTGGCGAGCAGACAGCCGGCGGTACCGGCGCCGCAGACGATGTAGTCGTACGCGGCGGACCTGTCATCGCTCATGGGCCGGACCTCGCTCGTCGTCGCAGCCAGCGCATGACGAGCGCATTGCCGGGCATTTGCAGGATCCAGCTCCACAAGGCCCAGACCGGGTGCCACCAGGCGACGGCGATCGACAGCATGAACACGCCTGCGGTCACCGCCGAGCGCAGGTCATCGGCGCGGCGAACGTCGTTCGTCAACTCGGGGCCGGCCAGATGGGGATCGCGCGCAGCCGTGTGCCACGTCACCCAGCCGACCAGCACGCTGGCGAGGATGATGCCGGCGTAGATGGAGACGACCAGCGGGTCGAGGCTGGTATTCACCATCGACGTGGCGAACGGAACGAGGCCGACGAGCAGCAGCTGGATGACGTTCCCGCTGATCACCCCGGAATCGACCGCCGCCAGATAGCGGTAACGCCGCAAGTGGACTCGCCAGATGGCGGCGATGACCAGAAAGCTGATCGCGTAGGCGATGATTTTTTGCCAGGTCGCCGCGAGCGCTGCCAGGAGCTCCGCGTGCGTCGCGATCGACGCATGTTCCAGAAGACGGATTTCGAGCGCGAGCAGCGTGACGGTGATGGCGAAGACGGCGTCGGTGAAGAGGACGAGCCGCTCCATCGTCAACCGGTCGCCGTGCTCGGCTTGTTGCGCCGCAGCGCCGATGGCCTTCGTCATCGCGCGATGCCGAGGCCCGGGAAGAGCTTGGTGAGGCCGTCCGACATGATCTCGACGGCAAGGGCGGCGAGCAGCAGGCCCATCAGACGCGTCATGACGTTGATACCGGTCCGGCCGAGCACCTTGGCGATCCGACCGGACAGGCTGAACGCGACCCAGACCGAAAGGCCGATCACGACGCCGTAGCCGACGAGCACGGCGAGCTGCCACCAGTGCCGCGTCTTCTCGGCGTAGATCACCATCGTCGAAATCGTCGCCGGGCCGGTCAGCAGCGGGATGGTCAACGGCACGATCGCGATCGAGTCGCCGGCATCGGCCTTGTCGCTGCCTTCGATCAGGTCGGCGCTGCGGCTTTCCGCCGGTTGGGCGTTGAGCATCTGCAGCGACGAGACCAGCAGCAGCACGCCACCGCCGACCTGGAACGAGGCGAGCGAGATGCCGAAGAACTCGATGATGCGCAGGCCAGCCAGCGCACTCACGGCGATGACGGCGAACGCGCTGATCGCCGCGACGTGAATCGTGCGCCGCCGCTGCTCGCGGCTGAAGCCTTGCGTGAAATGGATGAAGAACGGAATGACGCCGATCGGATTGACGATCGCCAGCAACGCGATGAGTGGCTTGAGGATATCGAGCGGCATGGCGAGCTTCAGACGGTGGCGGCGCGATTGTCGTCGGCCAGGGCGCGCAGGTAGGCGAGCCCGGCCACGGCACGCGCGCCGTACCAGCTGAGCAGCTCGCCGTCGACATGCTCGACGCGGGCCTGCGGACAGAGCGCCGCCGCCTCGGCGGCATGGGCCGCGCCGAATGCGAACGGCTCGGAGCTGAGCAGGACGCGTTCGACATCGGCCAGCCACGGTTCCTCACCCGACAGTGCCGGGTAGCGCGCCGCGCCGGTGGCACCTCCGACCACGGCCGGCAGTGTCTGCCAGTTGACGCGGGCCAGCATGCGCGAAAGGTAGGTGTCGCGGGCGACGGTCATCCACGGGTCGTGCCAGATCAGGTAGAGGACGCGTGTCGACGGGCGTTCCGCCGGCGAGGTCAGCGCCAGCTCTCGGCGCAACGCCGCATCAAGCGAGGCGGCCCGCTCGGCAACGCTGGCCACGTCGGAGAAGATCGCCGCCATTTGCGCGACCAGTGCGAGGTTGTCTTCGGGGTCGAGGGGATGGGTGACGACGACTTGCGGCGCCGCGTCGCCCCAGGCGCGCACCGCCTCGATGGTCTCGCGCCGGTTTTCGTCGACATTGACGAGCAGGTGGGTGGGCGCCAGGCGGCGCAACTTGCGCAGATTCACTGTCTTGGTGCCGCCGACCTTGGCGACGCGACTGACGACATCCGCGGGGTGAATACACCAACCCGTTCGCGCAACCAGATGTTCGCCAAGGCCCAGGGCCGCGACGAGTTCGGTGAGGCTCGGCACCAGACTGGCAATCCGCGGCGCGGATAGGGCGCCCCGTGTCATTCCAAAAAGCAACAATTGCGTGCCAACCTTCTGAGTTTTTTCGGCCAGTTCACTTATATTCGCCAGTCTGTGTATGGAAGCTGCGCCTTCTTGAAATAGTTCACGACGGGTAGACGCTCCAAATTTCGGCAAAGAAGAGGAAGAGGGCTGCATTCCATGGGCAATAAACTGTACGTCGGCAATCTCTCGTACAACATCCGCGACGACGACCTGCAACAGGCGTTCGCACAGTACGGGACGGTCAGCTCGGCGAAGGTCATGATGGACCGCGATACCGGGCGCTCGAAGGGCTTCGGCTTCGTCGAGATGGGTTCCGACCCCGAGGCACAAGCCGCCATCAACGGCATGAACGGCCAGGCCCTCGACGGCCGCGCCATCGTCGTCAACGAAGCCAGGCCGCGTGAAGAGCGTCCCGGTGGCTTCCGTTCCGGCGGCGGCGGTGGTGGCTACGGC